>JAQUUM010000175.1 GCA_028693885.1 Bacilli bacterium | reverse complement strand
TTGTATTTTTAACGCTTGTTCTTTTTTATCTATTTCTAAAATTATATCACCTTTCTTAATTATTTCACTACCTTTTGCTAATAAAAATTCCTTTTCTCTTTTATCAATTAGCATTTGTTGACTAGACGTCTCTAAAACAAATTTATTTTCAAATTCAATCTTCAAAGCATCCAACTCATTTATAGTATCTAAATATGTTTTTTCTATAGTGTTTTTTTCTATATCTATTACTCTTTTACTACTCTCTACCTTTAAAGAGTTAGCTTCATTTATAGTTCTAATAAGTTCGTTATTTGATGTTTCTATTTCTGCTATCATTTCCACATCACTACTAATTGAACATTTGTATAAATCTATTATAAATTCAAATTTTTTGTTTATAAATTTTGACATCTCTTTAAATATAGTTTTTAACTCAATTTTAAATTCATTTAAAAACATTTGTTGTTTCTTTAAAACACTTTTGATTTGTTTTTCTAAATTCATTAAAAACATTTCCAAATTAAAGTTATCATAATTTTCTATTTTATTTTTAATATCTTTTGATGATTGTATCAAAGCTAACAAAAAATTATTTTTATATTCATAATAATGAAACATCATTTTTTCTAATATTAAATAACTAGCATCTAAATAATTAATTAACGAATTTTTTAATACATTGAAACTATTTAAGTTTTTATTTAATTCATCATTGCTAAATTTTTCAATATTAGATAAAAAAGACTTTTGGAATTCATTGAAATATTCATTTGTTTTAGTATATAAAATTAATTTATCATTTTCTTCTAAATCCTTAGAATCTAAAAACGTTTTTTTTAAATCATTAATTTCATCAGTAATCGAAATTTTTTTCTGTAAACTATCAAAATAGTTTGTCTTTATGTTTTCGTTACTCTTAATAACCGATCTATAATCATATAAATCTTGTTCACACTCAATTTCAAGTTGTAAATTTTTTTGAATTGATTTTAACTCAATAGATCTTCTTTCATAATGTATCTCTAGTAATTCTAAATCTAAATCTAAATTTTCAATTATACTAGCATACTCCTTTTCAAGCATTTCTTTTTCTTTTAAATTTTTGATTCTTAAGCCTTTTTCTTCACTTAAACCTACTAAACGAATTTTTTTTATTTCTTTCTTTAAATCGAGAATTCTTTTTTTATTCTTTTCAGGTGACATTTCCTGTTCTAAAGGTAAAGACTTAGCATCTAAATCTTTATTCAATTTAGACATTTCTTTATCAAAACGTTTTTTTATTTCAATCAATTTAGCCTTATTTATTTTTTTGGCTTCATCTTTTTTAAGTTTTATGTCTTTAGTCCTATTAGAAACATCTTTATCTAAAAGAGTTAATTGACTTTCAGCCTCTTGTATTTTTCTCTTTAAAGGCTCAATAGTAGATTTGATTGACATCCCTTTTGTTTTTTGAAATTTTTTTATTTCATTTTCAATAGATTCATTAACTAAACTTTCTTCTACTACTTTATTATATTCGTTTTTTTTAGTTTCGATTACTTTTTTTAGAGTTTCATAGTTCTCTGTCCTTGTAATAATTAAATTTAAAATCTCTTTCTCTATGTTCTCAAAAAATATATTTCCCTTATTTATAAGTTTTTTCTCCTTATCACAATAAGAGTTGTATATTTTTTCTTCTTTTTCGAGAATGTCAAAAATATCATCGATTGTTTTTTTATTTAGATTATTAATTTGTTCTAAGAACTCATTCATATCATTACCCTTTTATATTCTAAAATTACCGCGATTTTTACCTTTTCCTTTTTTTTGTTTAGTTTGTGGCATTTGAAATTTTGGCTTTGAAAGGTTACCTAATGCCTCAGGATTCATATTACCTAAAGATTCCATTTGCTTTTTCATATCTTCAAATCTTTGAACTAAACTATTTACCTCAGTATAAGATCTGCCTGAGCCTTTTGAAATTCTTTCTTTTCGCGAACTGTTTTTTGTTATTAACTCAGGTTTTTTTCTTTCCTGATCAGTCATTGACCTTATTATAGCTTCAATGTTATTAAACTGCTTCTCATCAATTTCCATATTTTTTATTTGCTTGCCGATTCCAGGAACCAATCCTAGCAAACTTTTTATAGAGCCTAAGCGTTTAATCCACTTAATTTGCTTCAAAAAATCATCGTAATTAAACAAGCCCTTCTGAAGTCTTTCAGCCATTCTCATAGCTTCTTCTTCTTCAATATTAGCGGTAGCTTTTTCAATTAATGAAACAACATCACCCATTCCTAAAATTCTTCCAGCCATTCTATCAGGATGAAAAACTTCGATTTGATCAAGTTTTTCGCCTAGACCTATAAACTTAATTGGAATGTTTGTTAAATATCTAATTGATAGCGCTGCCCCACCACGAGTATCACCATCTAGTTTTGTTAAAATACATCCAGTAATTTTTAATTTTTCATTGAACGAAGTTATTACATTAATTGCATCTTGCCCCATCATTGAATCAATAATTAGCATCATTTCATCAGGTTTTGCTATATTTTCAATATCTTTTAATTCTGACATTAAATTATCATCTATATGTAATCTACCAGCCGTGTCAATTATTACTAAATCAAAACCCTTTTCTTTTGCATACTTTAATCCTTTAGTAACAATTTCTTGTGGCTTAATTGAATTACCTAATTCAAATACTTCAACTCCTAATTGTTTTCCAATAGTTACTAGTTGATTAATAGCCGCAGGTCTATAAACATCTGCCGCAATTAACAAAGGTTTTTTAGCATCTTTTTTTCTTAACAAGTTTGCAAGTTTACCACAATGAGTAGTTTTTCCCGAACCTTGTAAACCTACTAATGCAAAAACACTAATCCCATCCTTTTTATAATTAACATCGCTTGTCTCATCACCCATAAGCCTTTTTAATTCTTCATGAACAACTTTTACTACTTGATCACCAGGTGTTAAAGACTTCATTATCTTTTCACCCATTGCTTTTTGCTTAACCTCAGCAGTAAAATTCTTAACTACCTTAT
>JAQUUM010000174.1 GCA_028693885.1 Bacilli bacterium | reverse complement strand
ACTAACAAAAACAACAGCTGGTCTAACATGTGAGTTATAATTCATAGACATCGAATACCCATAAGCCCCAGTTGAATAAGCAATCAAAACATCACCCATTTTAAAACTAGGTACTAATACATCTTGTGCTATGATATCACCAGACTCACAACAAGGCCCTACAACATCACATTTAATAGTTTTTGGCATCTTCATTCTATTGGCTATATCAACACTGTATTTTGCTTGATAAAGTGCAGGTCTTATATTATCATTCATTCCACCATCAACTGGTAGATAATTTTTCTTACTATAAGTTTCTTTTAAATCACCAACTCTATAAAGTGTACTTCCAGCATCACCTACTATACTTCTACCTGGTTCTATCATTAATGATTTTAAAGGTATTTTATATTTAGCTGTTAACTCTTCTATAATACCAATCATTTCTTTTAAAGTTTTTTCTAAATTAATAGCTTGATCATCATCTAAATATTTAATTCCAAAGCCTCCACCTAAATTAAGTACTTTAGCTTCGAAATTGTATTTCTCTTTAACATCCTTTAAGAAACCAACCATTGTATTTGCTGCACTTACAAAAGATTCATGAGTTGTAATTTGAGAACCTATATGAATATGAAATCCATCTAATTCGATAAATTCAGCATTCTTATAAAAACTAATAATAGCTTTAATTTTTGATTCATCAAAAATTGATTCACCAAACTTAGAACTCAAAGCTGATGTTTGGATATATTCGTGTGTATGAGCAGAAATTCCTGGATTTACTCTAAATAAAGTTTTAACTTTTTTATTATTAATTCGTGCAATTTCTTCTAATCTAGCTAATTCTGGTACATTATCAATGATAATATACTTAACTCCTAATTTTAAAGCAAATTCTAATTCAGCATCACTTTTATTATTTCCATGGAAAACTATTTTTTCCATAGGAAAGTTAGTTTTATGTAAAATATATAAATCACCATAACTAACACTATCCATTCCAAAACCATACTCAAGTAAAATATCATTTAAATAATTTGATAAAAAAGCTTTTGAAGCATAATATACTTCACAACTAAATCTATCACTTTTAAAATTGTTTTTAAAGATATCTAATTTGTTTCTTAAATGAGTCTCATCATATACCATCAAAGGAGTCCCATAAACTCTAGCCAGCATACTTGCACTCTTACTCCCAAAATACAATTCATTTTCTTTGATACTCATTCCTAATGTCTTCATAACTAATCCTCACTTAAATAATATAAACTAACAGTTTATATTATAACATAATTTTTTTAAAATAAATTATTTTCTTAAAATTTTTAAAAACTTTTTAAAAAATAAAAAAGGATTCTTTACTTATTTTCCCACACTCACATACCAAGTTAAGCTTAAGGCTGCTTCAGTCAAGACCTGACCTGGTTCACTGCCTGATATTGAATGCAGGAATATAAATAAAGAATCCCTCTACATATAAATTATAACACTTTTTATATTTTTTTAAAAGTATAAATTTACTATTTAAAACGTTTTAGCCTCAAAGCATTTAACACAACTGAAATACTTGATAAACTCATCGCAAAAGCAGCAATCATCGGATTTAGAAGTGGTCCACCAAACAAATGTAACACCCCCATAGCAATAGGAATTCCTATAATATTATAGATAAAAGCTAAAAATAGATTCTGTTTAATATTTTTTAAAGTTTGACTACTAAGGCGAATCATCTTAACTAAATCTTTTAAATCATTTTTAACTAAAACTACATTAGCACTTTCAAGTGCTACATCAGTCCCTGCACCTATCGCTATTCCAACATCAGCTTCTACTAATGCAAGTGCATCATTAACTCCATCTCCAACAAAAGCAATCACTTGATTAGCTTTTCTTCTTTTCTTAACTTCTTCTTGTTTATCTTGAGGTAAAACATCTGAAACTACCTCATCAATTAAAACCTCATTCGCTATTTTTAAAGCAACACTTCTTACATCCCCTGTAATCATAACAGGCAATATACCCATAGATTTAAGTTCTAAAATTGCTTGTTTTGAGGTTTCTTTTATTTCATCAGCTATTTTAAACAAAGCAACTAACTTTTGATTAACCGCTATAAAAATTAAACTCTCACCCACCAATGTTTCAATCTCTTTTTTATACGCTAAATAATCAATTTTTTCTTTTTCAAGCAAAGCAATATTCCCAATTACAATTCTTTCATCTTTAATCATCCCACTAATTCCATAACCAATTAAAGCATTAAAATCTTTTACTTCTTTTGGTTTAATTGATTTATCTTTTGCGTATTTAACAATTGCTTTAGATAATGGATGTTCTGATAACATTTCTAAAGAAAGAGCTTTTTCTAAAATATCATTTTCTTCCAAATCAGAAAACACAAGCATTCCTTTTACAACCATTTCACCCTTAGTAATAGTTTTTGTTTTATCAAGTAAAACAGTTTTTATCTTACTAGCAATTTCTAGTGCTTCACCACTTTTAATTAAAATTCCGTTTTCAGCCCCTTTACCAGTCCCAACCATTATCGCCGTCGGCGTTGCTAAACCTAACGCACAAGGACATGCAATAATTAAAACCGATACTAAAACCCTCAAAGCATGAGCAATATCTTTATCTACGATCAACCAAAAAACAAAAGAAATTACAGCCAGTGCTAATACTGTTGGCACAAAGTATTTCGAAATTTTATCAGCCATTCTTGAAATCGGAGCTTTAGAACCTTGAGATTCTTCTACTAATCTTACAATTTGAGATAGAAAAGTATCTTCTCCTACCTTTAATGCTTTGTATTTAATACTTCCGTTTTGATTAATAGCTCCCCCAATTACTTTACTTCCAACTTCCTTTAAAACAGGGGTAGCCTCACCCGTCAAAAGCGATTCATCAATATAAGTAGCTCCTTCAATCACTTCACCATCAACTGCTAGTCTTTCGCCTGGTTTAACAATTACTATATCCCCAACTGCAATATCTAAAACATCTACTTCTAGTTCTTTTCCATCTTTTATAATTCTTGCTTTTTTAGGAGCT
>JAQUUM010000173.1 GCA_028693885.1 Bacilli bacterium | reverse complement strand
CTTTGTTTTCTACTTGTTTTTCAGAATTCTTTTTAAAAATATAATTAAATGATCCAACAATTAAATCTTTTATCATTTTCCTAAAATAAAAGATGATTGCTAGTAATGAACCAAAGTTGACTATAATCAAAAAGTTTTCTTCAAAAGTTATATTAAAAATTTCTCTAAAGATTGTTACGTGTCCACTTGATGAAATAGGGAGTGGTTCTGTAAAGCCTTGAATTAAACCTAGTAAGAAGTACTTTATTGCATCAATCATTTAGTAGACCTCCTTGAATATTATAAAAATAAACTGAATTTATTGTATCGCTAAATGAATCTAAATGCAATAATAAAATGATAACGATTTTAAAAAACAAAAAAATAATTTTTGTTATTTTAAAAAAAACTAAGATATGCTATAATAAACATAGTTTATATGCCGAGTAGGAAAAGAAAGGAAAATTTATGAATTTAAATATTATTTTAGCTCTAACAAGTGATCAATTGGTTTGGATGCTTTTAAGTGCTTTTGTATTACCTATTTTTGCTTTAATTGTTGTAGCTTTAGTAGTGAAGTTTTCAAAAATAACAAAAACAAATGTTAAGTTAACTGTGCCTGATGACCAAAATGAATTGTTTGAAGAAACTTATGGTGGTAAAGATAATATCATTGAAGTAAACAAAGAATTGAATAGAGTAAGCGTAATGCTTCAAGATGTAGAAAAGGTAGATTTAGAAAAGTTAAAAGAATTAGGGGCTGATGGTATATTAGTGGCTGGCAATACTATTAAATGTTCTTTTAAAGAAAGATCAGAAAATATATATCAAATATTATTAAGCATCAAGGGGAAAGATAAATGATTGAACAAAAAGCAATAAATACTTTAAGAGTATTATCAGTAGAAGCTATAGCTAAAGCAGCATCAGGACACCCTGGTATGGCATTAGGGGCTGCTCCGATTATGCACACACTTTTTACAAAAGTATTGAATTTTAATCCTAAAGTAGATAAATGGTTTAATAGAGATAGATTTGTTATGGCTGCAGGACATGGGTCTAGTTTGCTTTATTCTTGTCTTCATTTAGTAGGTGTTATTACTATGGATGACTTAAAAGCTTTTAGAAGTTTAAACAGTATTACTCCAGGGCACCCTGAACTTCATGTAACTCCTTGTGTTGATATCAGCAGTGGTCCACTTGGACAAGGTTTAGCTGAGGCTGTTGGTTTTGCTTTAGCAGAAAGTTTTTTGGCTAATAAATTTAATACTGAAACTGCAAAGGTTGTAAATCATTATACTTATGCGCTTTGTGGAGATGGAGATATGCAAGAGGGCGCTACAATGGAGTCTATGAGTTTAGCAGGACATCTAGGACTTAATAAGTTAATTGTTTTGTATGATTCAAATGATGTTCAGTTAGATGGCGATGTTGCTCAAGCTACAAGTGATGATACAAAGAAAAAAATGGAAGCATATAATTGGAATTATTTATTAGTTAAAGATGGTAATGATACTAAAGATATTCTAGTAAAAATTAAAAAAGCTCAAAAAAGTAGTAAACCTACTTTAATTGAAATTAAAACAGTTATTGGAATTGGCGCTAAACAAGAAGGAACTTGTGCAGTCCACGGAGCTCCGCTTCCGTATGAAGAAGTAAAAGCAATGCGTAAAGCACTAGGTGGGGAAGAGTTTAGTGCTGAGGCTGAAGTTTATGAATTGTATCAAGGTGTTCAAAAAAATGGTTGTAAGAAATATCGCAAATGGAAAAGAGATATTAAACAATATAAGTTTGAAAATTTTGAAAAATATCAAGAATTTGAAAAGATAATAAATAATGAATTCGTTGTAGATTTTAATACGTTTGCTTTTAAAGATGATAATAAAAAAGCAACTAGAGTTTCAAGTAGTGAAGTATTAAAATGGCTTGGAGATAAAGTTCCTACTTTAATAGGTGGAACGGCTGATCTTAGTTGTTCAACTAAAGCAAAAGTCAGTGGTGGTTTTTTCTCTAAAAGTGATAGATCAGCTAGAAATATTGCATTTGGAGTTAGAGAACATGCAATGGCTGGAATTTGTAATGGTATGGTAAGTCATGGTGGTTTAAAAGTATTCTGTAGTGGTTTTTTTGTCTTTAGTGATTATATGAAACCAGCTTTAAGGCTTGCAGCTTTGATGGAATTGCCTGTGATTTATGTTTTCTCGCATGATTCAATTGCAGTAGGAGAAGATGGACCAACTCATCAACCAATAGAACAACTTACGATGTTAAGAAGCATTCCTAATTTTGAAGTAATTAGGCCAGCTGATCAATTTGAAATGTTAGCAGCTTGGAAAATTGCGATGAATAGTTCAAATAAACCAGTCGCATTAATTACATCAAGACAAGACTTAGAAAATGTAACTTATGAAAAAGGCTTAAATAATACAATTCATGGTGGTTATATATTAAGTGATTTTGAAAAAGATATTGAAGCTATAATTATCGCGAGTGGTTCTGAGGTTAGTTTAGCTTTAGAAGTTCAAAAGAAATTAGCTTTAGAAAATCGTTTTGTAAGAGTTGTAAGTATGCCATCACTTTGTTTGTTTGAAAAACAATCAACAAAATACAAAGAAAGTGTTTTACCTAAAAAGATTAGTAAAAGATTAGTAATTGAAGCAGGTGATGCCATTCATTATTATAAATATCTAGGAGAAAAAGGAAAAGCATACAATATCAATAGATTTGGTAAAAGTGCTAAAGCTAGTGTCTTATTTAAAGACTATGGGTTTGATTCTGAAAGCATTCTAGATTTTTACAAATCAATGTAAAGCGTTGGGGCTATTAATTACTAATAGCCCTATTTTTTAATAATCATATTGTTTGACAGTGTTTAGGTTTAATGATAAAATATGTTAGCATTTATTCTATCTTAAATAATAAGGGGAAAATTATGGATTCAAAATTAGTTTTTTACATTTTAAAAAGATTAGGACTAGCTATTCTTACAATTTTTTTAGTTATAACAATTACTTTTTTTGCAATGAATGCAATACCAGGAGGTCCTTTTTTAGCAGA
>JAQUUM010000172.1 GCA_028693885.1 Bacilli bacterium | reverse complement strand
TTATTGGTGTTTCTTTAGTTACTGTTAATAGATGGGAAAAAGGAAGATTTGAACCAACTATTAAAGTCAAACGTAAACTAAATGAACTTTTCATAAAATACAATATAAATGATAAAGAAGAGGGGAATAACAATGAATAATAATAAAGAACGTGAAAGAGCAGAATTACATCGTACCATTTGGCAAATAGCCAATGATTTAAGAGGTTCTGTTGATGGATGGGATTTTAAACAATATGTTTTAGGAATGTTGTTTTACCGTTTTATTTCAGAAAACTTAGAAAACCACATTAATAAAAATCAACATGAAGCAGGATATAAAGATTTTAAATATAATGAACTATCAGATAAAGACGCAGAATCTGCTAGAAAACAAGTTGTTGATGAAAAAGGTTTTTTCATTTTACCTAGCGAACTTTTTTCAAATGTTGTTAAAAAATCTACTACTGATGAAAACCTTAATATGACACTAGAAAAGGTATTTAGAGATATCGAAGGTTCAGCAATTGGAACTCCATCTGAAGATAGCTTTAAAGGACTATTTGATGATATTGATGTTAATTCAAATAAACTTGGCAGAACAGTTGTTGAAAAGAATGGTCGCTTAAGTAAATTGATGGTCGCAATCAATGACTTACAAGTAGGAAAATATGAAGACAACACTATTGATGCCTTTGGAGATGCATATGAGTATCTAATGACTATGTATGCAGCAAATGCTGGTAAATCTGGTGGTGAGTTTTTCACACCACAAGAAGTTAGCGAATTGTTAGCTAAAATAGCAGTTGTTGATTTTACAACAGAAGATAAGAGAATGAAAGAATCAGTTAATAAAGTATATGATCCTGCTGCTGGATCAGGTTCATTACTTTTAAAATTTGCTAAGATACTTGGCAAAGATAAAGTTAAACAAGGTTTCTATGGACAAGAGATTAATTTAACAACATATAACCTTGCAAGAATTAATATGTTTTTGCATGATATACCATTTGATAAATTTAATATTGCCTATGGCGATACTTTAAAGAATCCGTATCACTGGGATGATAAACCATTTGATGCAATTGTATCTAATCCACCATATTCAATTAAGTGGGAAGGTGATGCAAATCCATTATTGATTAATGATGAGAGATTCGCACCTGCAGGAGTACTAGCTCCTAAATCAAAAGCTGACTATGCATTTGTCATGCATATTTTAAGTTGGTTGTCTTCAAATGGTACAGCATCTATTGTTGAGTTTCCAGGTATTTTATATCGTGGTGGAGCAGAACAAAAAATTAGAAAGTAT
Organism: Bacilli bacterium; assembly: GCA_028693885.1. Taxonomy (GTDB): domain Bacteria; phylum Bacillota_I; class Bacilli_A; order ML615J-28; family CAG-698; genus JAQUUM01. Next base: position 1,749 of record JAQUUM010000172.1, on the reverse strand, counting down.
TTAGTTGATAACAACTATGTTGATTCAGTTATTCAGTTGCCACCTGATCTATTCTTTGGTAGTACAATCTCAACAGCTATTATGGTTTTAAGAAAAAATAAGAAGGATAATAAGATCCATTTCGTAGATGCAAGTAAAGAATATGTCCGAATCGATATTAAGAATAAATTATCTCCAGCAAATATAACAAAGATTTTAGACACAGTTCGTTATAAAACAGATATTGACCATTTTTCAAGATATGTTGATGTTAGTGAAGTTATTGAAAAAGAGTATAATCTTGCGGTAAATACATACGTTGAAGCTGAGAATAACAATGAAGTTGTTGATATAATTAAATTAAATCAGGAGATAAGTGAGATTGTTAAGAAAGTGGATTTTTTAAGAAAATCTATCGATGAGATTGTTGCCGATTTAGAAGGTGATGATGAATGAGTAAAATTGATGAACTTTTAGAAAAATTATGTCCTGATGGAGTTGAGTACTTCAGATTATCTGAAATTTCAACTCAATATGCAGGCTTTAGTGGCGCAAAAGACAAATGGGCTGAAAATGGAAACTGTCAGTTCATAGACTACTTAAATGTATTTAAGAATATCAAGGTTAATGTAAAGGATTTAAAGTTTGCTACGATTGATAATTTCAATAAAACAACAGTAAAAAGAGGAGATGTTCTTTTCACTGCAGCTTCTGAAACTCCTGATGAGTGTGCTATATCTTCCGAAATAGAAGATGAAATAAGTGAGGGCATTTTTATTGATGACCACCTTTTTGCAATAAGGTTTAATCAAGATTTTCGCAGTAGGATAAAAATAGGTTTTGCAAAATATGTTTTCAGAACTGAGCACTTTAGAACTGAAGTTAGTAAAGTAGTTAGAGGAGTTACTAGGTTTTATGTTTCTAAAAAAGATTTCATGAAATCTACTGTTCCTGTCCCTCCTTTAGAGGTCCAAAATGAGATTGTACGAATTTTGGACAATTTTACAGAGCTAGAAGCAGAGCTAGAAGCAGAGCTAGAAGCAAGAACAAAGCAATACGAATATTACCGAAATAAACTTCTTGATTTTTCTACTGGCTCAGTAGGAGTGCCAAGAATTGATAAAATGCTTAGTGAAATGTGTCCTAATGGAGTTGATTATCACGAGCTTGAAAAAGTGCTGAAAGTAAGTAACGCATCTAATACAGTATCAAAAAAACTTTATAATGAAACAGGATTATATCCAATTATTGATCAAAGTATGTCACTTATTGCTGGATACAGTAATGATAGCACAGCTATACCGCCCATTATTCCTTGCATTGTTTTTGGTGATCACACCAGAATAGTAAAGTATATTGAAGAAGTATTTGTTCAAGGCGATAGTGGTACTAAAGTTTTCGTATCATCTGGGAAATTCAATTTGAACTTAAAGTATGTGTATTATTCATTTTTGAATTTAGACATACCATCTAGAGGTTATAACAGACATTGGAGTATAGTTAAGAATATCACAATACCTATTCCACCTTTAGAAGTACAAAATGAAATTGTAAGAATATTAGATAATTTTAGTGAATATACGTTGTCAATATCACAAGGTTTACCCGCAGAGATTACAGCAAGAAGAAAACAATACGAATATTATAGAAATAAACTTTTAACTTTTGATAAGGAGTAAATGCATATGAATAATTATAATGTAATAATTGAGAACATTGATTCAACAGTGGTTAGTTCATATGAATCTAAAAAAACAAGACAAACTGAAT
>JAQUUM010000013.1 GCA_028693885.1 Bacilli bacterium | reverse complement strand
TACCATTTAAAAATGCTATTTCGAATGGAATAGATGCAATAATGACTACACATATAATATTTTCAGAGATTGATAGCCAAAATCCTGCAACCTTGTCTAATGCTGTTTTAACAGGAATCTTGAGAAATCAACTCGGATTTGATGGCTTGATTGTTACAGATGGGCTAGAGATGGGGGCAATTACGAATAATTATTCTTCATATGCTGAGGTAGGAGTTCTAGCAATTCAAGCTGGTGTGGATTTGTTAACTTTTACTGATTATTCAGGGAATGTCTTAGACGCTTATGATGGAATATTAAATGCAGTTAGTACGAACGTTATTCAAGAAAGTAGAATTGATGATTCTTTAAGAAGGATATTGTTAAAGAAACTTAAATATGATCTATTTAATGAAAATGCGCCATCTTTAGATAATATTTCAGAAGTTTTTCCTAATCATATTTCTTTAAATACAAATTTTGCTAGAAATAGTTTTACAAAAGTTAAAGGAGACTTTGCTGGACTTGATTCTAATAAGTCAACTTTAATTATTTCGCCATCATCGCCTAGATATGATATGGATTCTTTAGCTTACACTATTTCAGAGGATTTGAAAAGTAATGGTTTTACTACGTGTACTTATAAAACAATTAGCGATTCAATGAGGTCTAGTTCGATTGATAGTTTGGTAAATACAGCTAAAAACTATGAGCAAGTTGTAATTGCTACATATAATGCTACTACAACTATTGGAGGTTTAGTTACTAGATTATATAATGATAATAATAATCTCATAACTATTGCAATGAGGAACCCTTATGATATTAATAAATATCCTACTGTTAAGAATTATTATTGTGCTTATGATTATACTCCTGTTGTAGTTGATGCAATTTCAGATTATTTAAAAGGTGAATATATTGCAAAAGGTGTGTTGCCTGTAAATTTATTTAATTAATGCTTGCATTTATAGTTTAAATGTTATATACTTAACAAGTAAGTTATTTTTAAAGTAGAAGTACTCACTTCTCACCTAATCGACTAACGTTGGTAGGTAATGTCAATAACATGATGTTTTGTGGGTGCTTTTTGTACCCACTTTTATATTTAGGAGGTGCTAATTATTAGCAAAAATTTAGACAAAAAAAGTGAAGCTTTAGTTAATGAAAATATTATTTCTAAAGAGGTGTTAGTTATTGATGAAGATGGTAATCAATTAGGTAAAATGACGCCTGCTGAAGGAATAAAACTTGCTGAGCAAAAAAACTTGGATTTAGTATGTGTTGCGCCAAATGCTGCTGTTCCAGTATGTAGATTTATGAATTATAGTAAATATCGCTATGAACTTCAAAAAAAAGCTAGAGAAGCAAAGAAAAATCAAAAAGTTCTTAGTATGAAAGAGATTTGGTTGTCGCCAGTTATAAGTTCTAATGATTTAGATACAAAATTAAAAAGTGCAAAGAAATTTCTTTTAGAAGGATGTAAATTAAAAGTTACATTAAGATTCACTAAAAGAAGAATGATTGGAATGATGACTCCAAATGATACAGTTCTAGATAAATTTTCTGAAAAATTAACTGATATTTCTACTGTTGAACAGGCGCCAATTTTAGAAGGTAGAAATATGACATTAATTTTAATGCCAAAAAAAGATAATAAATAAAGGAGTAATTTAAAATGCCAAAAATGAAAACCCACAGTGGTACTAAAAAAAGAATCAAAATTACTGGTAGTGGAATGATTATGCGTGGAAGACCAGGTACTAGTCATTTAGCTCCAGGAAAAACTCAAAAAAGAGTTAGACATTTAAGAAAAAAAGCTATGATTTCTAGTTCTGATTTAGGTAGAATTAGACAACAAATAGCAAATTTAAAATAATAAAAGGAGGGTATTAACTATGCCAAGAACTAAAGGCGGAATAGTAACAAGACAAAGAAGAAAAAAAATATTAAAATTGGCCAAAGGATATTTTGGTTCTAAACATACTTTATATAGAACTGCTAATCAACAAGTAATGAAATCTCTAAGCTATGCATATAGAGATAGAAAAAATAGAAAAAGAGAGTTTAGAAAACTTTGGATTACTAGAATCAATGCTGCTGCAAGAATGTATAATTTATCATATAGTGAGTTAATTTATGGACTAAAGTTAGCATCAATTAAAATTAATAGAAAAATGTTATCTGAAATAGCTATTAATGATGCTGATGGATTTAAAAACATTTGTAGTCAAGCAAAAAAAGCTATTAATAAGTAATTTTTTTGTTATAGTCAAACTTGAATTGAGTTTGGCTCTTTTTTTTTGATGTCGTATATGTTATAATTATATACGGAGTACAGCAATGAGAGAAAAAACTTTAAGATTTATTAATAGTAATTGGTTTATATTTTTTTTAATGAGTTTGGCAGTTATTAACTGGTCTTTAGAGACGATATATATATATATTCCAATAGCTGTTTTACTGACTTATGTGATAATTTTATTAGATTTTAATCGTACGAGACTTATTCCAATATTAATGGCCGGTTTAATTTGTTTTCAACTTAAACAAATTGAGTCACATATCGTAACTTTTGGAATAATGCTTGTTTTTTTAATACCTATTTTGCTATATGATATATTTAAGAATAGAAAGTTTCAATTTAATTTTGTTTTTTTTGGTCTCTTAATGTGGACTTTGGCATCTGTTAGTTCATCATTTAGAACCACTTCATTTATACATAGTTTTGCAGGTATTTTGCAAATGCTTTTATTGTTGAGTATATTTTTTTATTTTTATTCTGCTTTAGATATTAATAAGACAAAATATAAAGAAACATTAATAATAAATTTTATTTTTTTGGGATTTGCTATTATTGCTGAAACTTTTATTTATTTATTTGTAATGGGCAATTTTAATGATTATATAAATAATGATTTCAACCTTGGTTGGGGGGGGTTTTCTAGTATTTCAACTATATTCTTGGTTATTTTATTTGCTATTATTGGAGAATATTCAAAAAAATCAAGTAATATTTTTCTTCCTATACTAATTAATGTTTTTATTTTATTTTTAATGTTTTTTATGACTCGCGGAGTTTATATAGCTTTTTTAGTTATAATTATTCCTTTCATTTTGCACATTAGTAAAGATTTTTCTAATAAAAATAAATTAATAAGATTTACTACTATTACTTTAATGACAGTACTTTGTATTATATTGTTAATAGGAATACCTTTCGGTATTGCTGGGTCGGTAATAGAAAGATTGTCTGATTCTACTGTTAATTTTGCGAATTTAGATATTGCGTTTTATAGAGGGATGGATGTATTCATGTTGAATCCAATTTATGGAACGGGGATGTTTACATCACACTATTTTCTTGATTCAATTACTAGTAGTTTAGGAAATAGTTTTTTTTATAGTAATTCCATTATTCAAATTTTATCTTCTTTAGGATTAGTTGGTTTTGGATGCTTTGTATATTTCTTGTTCACAGTTTTTAAAAAGGCTAAGTATAATACTATATACAATAAAATTGTAATGTATATAGTAATTTCTTTAAGTATAATTGGTTTCTTTGATGCTGTTTTTTTAAATGTAGTTATAATGGTCCCGTTGATATTGTTTCTTGTAGGTATTGATGAGGTTGAAGAAAAAGATAAGGTGAGAGAAGGTGAAAACTATGTATGAAGTAAGAGTTTTAGGTAAGAATATTAAATATGAAGGTAATATGCTTTTAAGTGAAATTGCTAAGGAACTAGAAATTGAAGCATATGTAGCAAAAGTTAATAATAGAATGCGTGAACTATCTTATTACGTTAATTACGATTGTGAAGTTGAATTTCTAGATCTTAATGATTTCGATGCTGTTCGCTGTTATGAGACAAGTATGAGATATATAATAATTATGGCTTTAGAAAAAATGTATCCTGGAATACAAGTCAAATTTAATCAGTGTGTTTCAAGATCTATATCTTGCGAAATTCTAAATTTTAAAGATAAGATTGATGTTAATTTTTTGGAGAAACTTGAAGCAGAGATGCAATTAATAGTTAAAAAAGATATTCCTATAAAGAGGAAAAAAATATCTAAAAAAGAAGCAATTAAATTATATTCATCAAAAGGTTATTTTGATAAAGTAGAAGTTTTGAAATATAGAAGTGAAGATAGTGTAAACTTATATGAGTGTGATGGCTACGAAAATTATATGTTTGGTTATATGGTAGCGTCTACTGGTTATTTAAAAAAATATAGACTAAAAATGTACAATCCAAATTTTGTTGTCCAATTTCCTAGAGCAGAAGAAAAAGGTGAAATTCCACAATTTGAAGATTCGCCTATATTTGGGAAAATGCTTGCTGATGCACAAAAATGGTCTAATGATATTGAATGCAATACCATTCCAAAATTAAATAAATACATAAACAATAATACTGCTGTTGATTTGGTTAACTTATGTGAAACAAAACATAGTAATATGCTTGCTGAACTTGGGATGAAAATAAAAGATAACATAGAAGATATTAGGGTTATTGCAATTGCTGGACCTTCCTCATCAGGTAAAACTACTTTTTCTAATAGGTTAAGAATTGAATTGATGACTAGAGGTATAAAGCCGATTAGGATTTCAATGGATGATTATTATTTAGATAGAGATTTTGCTCCAAAAGATGAGAATGGAAAACCAGATTTAGAACACATTCATGCATTGGATATTGAAAAATTTAACAATGACTTGTTATTATTAATAAAGGGTGAAGATGTTGAATTGCCAAAGTTTGATTTTACTACTGGTAAAAGATTAAAAGGTAAAAAAATTCGAATTAGAAGTAATCAACCAATAATAATAGAGGGAATCCATGCTTTGAATGAAGAACTAACATCTTCAATTCCAAAACATCAAAAATTTAAAATATATTTAAGTCCTTTATCTCAAATTAATATTGATAATCATAACCCAATTAATGCAACTGATATTAGAATGTTAAGAAGAATAGTTAGAGATGAAAAGTTTCGAAAAACACATCCTAGTTCTACTTTTTCTATGTGGTCTTCAGTAAGAAGAGGTGAGTTCAAGTGGATTTATCCTTGGCAAGAAGGAGCTGACTATATTTTTAACACAGAGTTAACGTATGAGTTAGGTGTAATTAAAAAATACGCATTGCCTGTTTTAGAGTCTATTAATAGAGATGATAAGTATTTTGTATCGGCTAATAGATTAGTAAAATTTCTAAAATATTTCAAAGATATAGATGATAGACTTGTCCCTTGTAACTCCTTGTTACGAGAATTTATTGGTGAAAGTTGCTTTTATTAAAAAATATAGAAAAGCTCGCTTTTTTAGTTGTAAAAAAGGACAAATTATAATATAATAATAAAAAGAGGTGGATTATGGATTCTAACTTTATAAACAATTTTCATCATAATTATGTAGTTGATGCGTATAACTACTTAGGTGCACACGTTATAGAAGAAGATGGAATAATGAAAACTGTGCTTAGGGTTTTTGCTCCAAGCGCACACAGGGTTTCTGTTGTGGGTGATTTTAACGGTTGGAATGATAATGCCAATGTTATGCAAAAAATTAGTACTGAAGGATTATGGGAAACTAAAATTGCGGATTTGAAAGAATTTGATAATTATAAATATGCGATTGAATCAAGAAATAGGAAATTGTACAAGCAAGATCCTTATAGCTTTCATAATGAGACAAAAGGAGCAACATGTTCTAAAATTTACAATTTAGATAAATATCAGTGGAACGATGAAGATTGGATTAAATCTAGGACCAGTAATTCGATTTTTCAAAAGCCAATTAATATTTATGAAATGCATTTTGGCTCTTGGCGTAGATATAAAACAAATGACTATTTTGATTATAAAAAAATGGCTGAAGAGCTAATACCTTATGTTAAAAAGATGGGATATACTCATATCGAGGTTATGCCACTTTTAGAATACCCGTTTGATGGTTCTTGGGGTTACCAAGTAACAGGTTATTACAGTATTAGTTCAAGATATGGGTTACCTATTGAGTTTATGGAATTCATAGATATAGCTCATCAAAATGGTATTGGTGTAATTATGGATTGGGTTCCTGCGCACTTCCCTAAAGATGAACATGGCCTATGTGAATTTGATGGTTCATATGTTTATGAATATTCAGATCCGCTAAAAATGGAACATAAAAGTTGGGGCACTAGAGTTTTTAATTATGCAAGATGTGAAGTTAAATCTTTCTTAATTTCTAATGCAATATTTTTATTTGATAAATTCCATATTGATGGGTTAAGAGTAGATGCAGTTGCTTCAATGCTTTATTTAGATTATGATAGAATAGAATGGAGGCCAAATGTATTTGGTGGCAATCATAATTTAGAGGCAATTGATTTTTTTAAAGCTTTGAATACAGAAGTTTTTAAATATTATCCTAATGTAATGATGATCGCTGAAGAATCTACTGATTTTGCAAATGTTACAAAACCTGTTTATCTAAATGGACTTGGATTTAATTTTAAATGGAATATGGGATGGATGAATGATGCTTTAAGCTATGTTCAAACTGATCCAGTTTTCAGAAAGTATGGTCATGGAAAGTTGACTTTTTCATTGCATTATGCCTTTAGTGAAAATTTCATTCTGCCGATTTCTCACGATGAGGTAGTGCACGGGAAAAAATCTTTACTAGATAAAATGCCAGGTACTTATGAACAAAAATTTTCTAACTTTAGAGCATTTTTAGGATATATGATGACACATCCTGGTAAAAAACTGATGTTTATGGGACAAGAATTCGGGCAATTTATAGAATGGGATTATAGCAAAGAATTGGATTGGTTGCTTCTTCAGTATGAGGCTCATAAAGAAATACAAACATATGTAAGAAACTTGAATAATTTCTATTTAAAAAATAGTTGTTTATGGGAAGATGATTATTCTTGGGATGGCTTTAAATGGATAGCTTGTGATGATAGTAATAATAATTGCATAAGTTATCGTAGAATAAATAAGAGTAAAGATGAACTAGTAATTGCTATTAATTTTTCAGGGCTTACTTGCGAGAATTATTTTTTAGGAGTTCCTGCAGGTAAATATAAAGAAGTTTTTAATAGTGACGATGTTAAATACGGAGGAACTGGAAATTTAAATACGAAAGTTATATCTACTCAAAACTTTACTATTCATGGGTTTGATACTTCGATTTCTATTACTATACCAGCTTTATCTGTAGTAATATTTCAAAAAATGCAAAAATAATTGAAAGGAGAATCACATGTACTTTTGTACATGTGAAAAAAATGTAATGTTAAACAAAAAAGAATGTGTGGCGATGCTTTTAGCTGGCGGACAAGGAAGTAGGTTGCATGTACTAACTAATAGGTTAGCCAAACCTGCTGTCTCATTTGGTGCAAAATACCGAATTATAGATTTCCCTTTATCTAATTGTATTCATTCAAACATTGATACTGTTGGAGTTTTAACTCAATATCAACCTCTAATTTTAAATGATTATATAGGTAATGGACAACCTTGGGATTTAGATAGAGTTTTCGGTGGCGTGCATATTCTATCTCCTTATCAAGGCAAGGATAAAACAGATTGGTATAGAGGAACTGCTAATGCTATTTACCAAAATGTTAACTTTATTCAGAGATATAATCCAGAATATGTTTTGATATTATCTGGTGATCACATATATAAAATGGATTATAGTAAAATGCTTAGATTTCATAAAGAAAACAAAGCTGATTGCACAATAGCAGTAATAAATGTACCTATGAATGAAGCGAGTAGATTTGGAATTATGAATACAAATGATAATATGAAAATATTAGAGTTTGAAGAAAAACCCAAAGTTCCGAAAAGCACAAAGGCGTCTATGGGTGTATACATTTTCTCAGCAGAAGCATTATATAAATATTTAGAAGAAGATGAGCAAGATATTACATCTGAAAATGATTTTGGTAAAAATATAATTCCAAAAATGCTTAAAAATGGATTAAATTTATATGCATATACATTCGAGGGATATTGGAGAGACGTAGGGACAATTACTAGTTTATGGGAAGCAAATATGGATTTGTTAGGGGTTAACTCCGAGGTTAACTTACAAGATCCTAATTGGAGAATACTATCAAGAAATGATGCTTTTCCACCACAATTTATAGGCGAAAACAGCACAATTGTAAATTCATTAGTTACTGAAGGTTGTCTGGTTGAGGGAACTGTTGTTAATTCGTTGCTTTCATGTAATGTTAAAGTCGCAAAAGGCGCAGTTGTCAAAGATAGTGTGATTTTTGAAAATACTATTATTGAAAGTGGTGCGATTGTTAATTATAGTATTATCGACCAAGATGTAATAATAGGTAAAAAGTCTATAGTAGGCGCTCCAAAAGAAGAAACAAATAAAATAACTGTTATAGGAAGTTATGTTGAAGTTGAAGCAAAAGCTAAAGTATTACCAGGTGCTATCGTTGATAGTACAATAAAAGGAGAATAAATATGGCATCGATTTTAGGAATAATATTTTCCAATATACATAATAAAGAAGTTTTTGAGATAACACAAGTAAGAACTATTGCTTCCGCTCCTATTGGCGGTAGGTATAGATTGATTGATTTTACACTATCGAATTTAGTTAATCATGGTGTAAATCACATTGGTTTAGTTACAAAAAGTAATTTTCAATCTCTAATGGATCACATAGGATCTGGAAAAGAGTGGGACTTGGCTAGAAAAACGGGTGGATTAGTAATCCTTCCTCCATATGGAATAAATGAAGATACTATTTATAATACAAGACTTGAAGCTTTGAAAAGAATAATTAGTTTTATAAATAGCGCAAAAGAAGAATACGTAATATTAACAGATTGTTATCATGTATGCAATGTTGATTTTTCTGACCTTTTAGATTTTCATATTCAAAAAAATGCTGATATAACTTGTGTGTATCGTACTCAAAAAGTCGCAAATGACTCATATTATCTTCCTGCTAATGCATTTGTTCTTGCTCCTAATAAAAGAGTACTTAGTATGGATGTAGTAGAAAATGTTAATGAGGAAGCTAACGTTTCAGTTGATATGTGGGTATTAAAGAGAGAATTATTACTAAGTTTAGTGCTTGATGCAATGAATTTTAATTCGCATAGTTTTAATAAAGATATTTTAAAGCAAAATGTTAATAATTTAAAAATTTATGGATATAAATTTTCAGGATTTTTCGGTAACATAAGCAGTTTACAAAGTTATTATGATGTAAACATGCAATTGTTAAAAAAAGAAGTTCGTCAAGAATTATTTGAAGTTAAAGGTAGATCCATTTATACGAAAGTTCGTGACTCAGCGCCTACGTTATATTGTGAAAATGCTAAAATTACTAATTCTTTAATAGCTGATGGATGCATTATTGATGGAAATGTTGAAAATTCAATTTTGTTTAGAGGTGTAAAAGTTGGAAAAGGTTCGGTTATTAAAAATTCAATTTTAAACCAAGATACTGACGTTTCTGAAAAAACAAGTCTTGAATATGTTGTGACTGATAAAAATGTAAAAATTTATAATAAGAAAGAGATAAAAGGAAGTGCTAGTCATCTTATATATGTAAAAAAAGATGCTAGTATTTAAATTTTCTTAAAAAGGTGAGTATATGAAAAAAGTATTATTTGCGGTTGCAGAGTGTCAACCATTTATAGCTACAGGTGGGCTTGCAGAAGTTGCAGGCTCTTTACCTAAAGCAATTATGGCCTCTAATACGAATTACAAAGTTGAAGTGATAATGCCGCTTTATCGTGGTATTTTAGAAAAATACGGAAGTAAACTTAAATTTTTGGGCAAATCGCAAATACAACTAGCTTGGCGTAAACTGTATTGTGGATTGTTTCAAATGGCCTATGAAGGTGTAACTTATTATTTTATAGACAATAAGTATTATTTCGATAGAGACAATATATATGGTCATTATGATGATGGCGAAAGGTTTGCGTTTTTTTCTAAGAGTGTTATTGATGTTTTGCCTTTATTAAAAAACCAACCTGATATCATTCACACTCATGATTGGCATACAGCTTTAGTAAATATTTTTCTAGATGTTTTATATAAAAAAGAAGGAAAATACACTAATATCAAATCTATTTTTACAATTCATAATATAGAGTACCAAGGTAGATTTGGAGTTCATATTTTAGAAGATGTTTTTGGAATTTCTAAAAAATACACAGATTTACTAATTTATAATGGAGATATTAATCTTGTTAAAGGTGCTATAGTATGTAGCGACTTGATAACTACAGTAAGCCCAAGATATTCAAGAGAAATAGCTCTTTCTCAATATGCTTGCGGTTTAGAATACATAATTCGTTTAAATAGTAGTAAAATTATTGGAATAATTAATGGTATCAATATAGATTTTTATAACCCTATAAGTGATCAAAGCATTAATGCTAATTTTGATTCAAATACCATTGATAAAAGAATGGAAAATAAAAAAGCTTTGCAAATTGGTTTAGATTTAGAAGTTAGTGAAGATATTTGTACTATTAGTATTATTTCTAGATTAGCTAGTCACAAAGGTATTGATTTGATACTTGATAAGTTTCACGAAATTATGCTTGATAATGTTCAAGTGATAATCCTTGGTAAGGGTGATTATTATTATGAGCAAAGATTTTTAGAGATGGCAAGATTTTATCCTAAAAGAGTAAGCACTTTAATCACTTATGATATAGATCTTTCAAAACAAATCTATAGTGGTAGTGACTTATTCTTAATGCCTTCTAAGATGGAACCGTGTGGGTTAAGTCAAATGATTGCTTCGCGTTATGGTTGCGTGCCGATTGTTAGAGCTACTGGTGGATTGTATGATACAATTAAAGATTATAGTGAGATTGATGGAAACGGGTTTGTTTTTAAAGACTATGATTCAGCACAAATGCTTTCAAAAATAAATGAAGCTGTTAATGTATTTAGCAAAAAAGAGGAATTTAAGAAATTAGTTAAGAGAGCGATGGAAGTTGATTTTAGTTGGGGTAGATCCAGCAAAGAATATATAGCAAAATACAACGAACTATTAAAAAAACAAGGAGTGTAAATAATGGAAGTAGTCTATGATTCAGCAAAAATAAGGGAAATGTTAGAAGAGAATTTGACAAAAATGTTCGAAACTTCTATCAGTGAGGCTAAATCTGAACAAATATATAAAGCTTTAGCAGCATCAATTAATGAAATAATGAGAAGGAAAAGAAGAGAATTTAATACTAGAGTAAAAACAAAAAAAGCAAAAAGAGTATATTATTTAAGCATGGAATTCCTAATGGGAAAATCTTTAAGAAATAATATAAGTAATTTAGGTCTTTTTGATACAGTTGAAAAAGTAGTTGAAGATATAGGTTTTACGATTGAAGATTTGTGTGATCACGAACCGGATGCAGGACTTGGGAATGGTGGTTTGGGAAGACTAGGTGCTTGTTTTTTAGATGCTTTGTCTAGTCAGCAATATCCTGCAACTGGTTTTTCTTTGCGTTATGAATATGGTTTTTTTAAACAAAAAATCGACCATAATGGGTGGCAAACTGAAGCGCCCGATGTATGGTTACCAGAAGGTGATGTTTGGCTAACTATAAGAACAGATAAAGTTTTTAATGTAAAATTTGATGGTGAAGTTGTTGAGAGAAATATTAATGGAAAAACTTATTATGATTATAAAAATTATAATGAGGTTGAGGCTATACCGTATGATATGATGGTTCCTGGAGCTGAAAGTGATGCTGTAAGTGCTTTGCGCTTGTGGAGAAGTAGAAATGTACATACTTTTGATATTAATTCCTTTTCTCAAGGTGACTATATTAAAGCGATGAGAGAATATAATGATGCTGAATTAATCACAAAAGTTTTATATCCTGCTAATGAACATTACGAAGGGAAAGTTCTAAGATTAAAGCAACAATATTTTCTTGTAAGTGCATCAATTCAAAGTATAATAACCGATCATTTTAAAAATTATGGTGATATTAGAAGTTTGCCAAAACATGTAGCGATACATATTAACGATACTCACCCTGCTTTGTGTATTCCTGAATTAATGAGAATTTTAATTGACAATTTTCAGTTGAGCTGGGATGAGTCTTGGGAGATAGTTACTAAAACTGTTGCATATACTAATCATACTATAATGGCAGAAGCCTTAGAAAAATGGGAAGAGTTTATTATAAGAGAAAAACTTCCAAGAATTTATGTTATTTTAAAACAAATTGATCGTAAATTCCGTGATGAAGCAAGATGCTTAGGTGTTAAGAACGGAGATTTAGATCATTTAGCTGTTTTTTCACATGACAAAGTTCATATGGCTAATTTGTGCGTTATAGCATCACACAAAGTAAACGGAGTTTCTGCTTTGCATAGTAATATAATCAAGGACAGCATTTTTAATGGCTACTACAAAGTAACACCTGAAAAATTTACAAATGTAACTAATGGAATTGCTTATAGAAGATGGTTGTGTCAATCTAACCCACTATTAAATCAATTGCTGGAAGAGAAAATCGGTCATTCTTTTTATAAGGATGCTGTTAAACTTGAGGATTTTTCAAAATTTGTTGATGATGAAGAAGTGTTAAATAGGTTAGAAGAAATTAAATATAAAAACAAATGTGATTTTGCTAAGTATTTATATAAAAAAGAAGGAATAGTAATTGACCCTAAGACTAGATTTGATGTGCAAGTAAAAAGGTTACATGAGTATAAAAGACAATTATTAAATGTATTAAAAATTGTATTTTTACTAACGCAACTTGAAGAAAACTATAATGCAGATTTTACTCCTCAAACATTTATATTTGGAGCAAAAGCTGCACCCTCTTATTTAGCAGCTAAACAAGTTATACAGTTAATCTATTGTTTGTCAAAGGAAATTGAAAAAAGACCAGAGATTAGAGAAAAATTGAACGTAGTATTTACTGAAAATTACTGTGTTACAACTGCTGAAAAACTAATGCCTGCGAGTGAAGTAAGTGAACAAATTTCGTTAGCTGGGAAAGAAGCTAGTGGTACAGGTAATATGAAATTCATGATAAATGGAGCACTAACTTTGGGTACCTTAGATGGTGCAAATGTTGAAATGTGTGAAAATCTAAATGGAGAAAATATTTTTATATTTGGACTAAAATCAGAAGACGTTAAGAAAATTTATGAAAAAGGTTATAATCCTTATGATTATTTCAACAATAATGAAAATATAAGAAAAGTTTTGAATAGATTGAATCAAGGGTTTAATGGGCAATCTTTTGCTCATATTACCGATTATTTATTAAACCATTATCCACAAGCTGATCCTTATATGTGTTTAGCTGATTTTGATAGTTACTTGGAAGCACATTATAAAATGGACGAATTATATAAAGATAAAATTAAATGGAACAAAGCCTCATTAATGAATATTTCTAGGGCTGGTATTTTCTCGGCTGATAGAAGTATTGATGAATATGCTGAAAATATTTGGAACATAAAGAGGATTTAATAAATATGGAAAAAATCATTTACAATCCAATTTTTGAGGAATTTAAATCTCCAGTCGGAGCAGCTGAAAAAAATAAAAAAATTTCAGTTAAAATAAAAATTTCACAAGAATATATTATAAATTTACCGCTTATTAATATAAAAGATGATAGCGGTATGGATGTATTATCTAAACAAATGAACATTGTTGATCAAAGTAGTCAGTATAATGTTTATTGTGTTGATTTTACCATCAGTAAAGAAGGGTTGTATTGGTATTGTTTTCAATTTTCAGATTGTTATGGTATCCATTACATTGGATGCAAACCAAATTTAGAGCCGAAATTAACTGACTTTTTACCGAATTATTGGCAGTTAAGTGTGCATAATAAATTTAGAGGTAATTTAAACTGGTTTAAAGGTACAATAATGTATCAAATAATGGTGGATAGATTTTATAAGGGAGAGGATCTTCCAGTTAAAGAAAATGTAAAAGTTCATGAAAATTGGGATGATATTCCAAATTATAAAGCAGTTGATGGGAAAGTACTGAATAACGATTTTTTTGGAGGTAATTTAGAAGGGGTTATTAAAAAATTAGATTATTTATCTAGTTTAAATGTAACAACGATTTATTTAAACCCAATATTTGAGGCTTTTTCTAATCATAAATATGATAC
>JAQUUM010000171.1 GCA_028693885.1 Bacilli bacterium | reverse complement strand
AATGTTTCAACTATTCCCATACCAAACCTACCTAATCCTACTACTAAAAAACTCTTTTTCATTTTCTCACCTAACCAATTATTATTTTTTCTTCAATATATTTTATATCTTCTTCTTCAGATTCTCTAATTCTATTTTTATTCCAAATACTAATAACCGTTAGTGGTCCTAATCTGCCAAAAAGCATTGTTATTGAAATCAAAATTTGGCTTATAGGTGACAAACTACTAGTAATTCCCATACTTAATCCTACTGTACCAAAAGCACTTACTACTTCAAATACTGTTTCATTTATGCCAAATCCATCTTCAACTAAAAGTATCAAAAAACTAATCATAACAATATAAGCTATTACAAAAACAGTCAATGAAAAAGCTTTAAATATTGAATGTTGCGAAATCTTCCTAGAAAATATTTTTGGAGATTTCCCTCTTGCATAACTTATAATCGTAGCGATTAAAACAAACAAAGTTGTTGTTTTAATACCACCACCAGTTGAAGTTGGAGACGCTCCCACAAACATTAAAAATATTAAAACCATATAAGCAGGAGGACTAACTGTTGAAATATCAATAGTTGAAAAACCTGCTGTCCTAGCTGTTATGCTTTGAAATAGTGCCTCTAACCAGCCAATTTGATTATACATAGATAGTTTCATCAAAAGCATACCAGAAATTATCAAAACTAAAGAAACAATTAAAACAACTTTTGTATGCCTAGATAATTTTTTTAAATCCTTTTTCTTAATTGAGTCAATTACATCATATATTACAATGAATCCAATTCCCCCCAAAACTATTAATAACATAGTATTAATATTAAGTAAAATATTAGACCCATAGTTAACCATACTATTATCAAATCCAAAAATATCAAAACCCGCATTATTAAATGAAGAAATGGAATGGAAAGCACTCAAACCTAAAGCTTTAAAAAATGTATTACCATCTAAAAAAACAATCAAATTAATTAACATTCCAAAAAACTGAATTGATAAAGTTATCAAAATAATAGCTTTAATTAATCTAATTACTCCTCTAGCAGAGTTTTGGTTTAATGCTTCTTTCATTAAAAATCTCTCAGCAATACCGATTTTTAATCCTAACACTATAAACATAAAGACGGCTAAGGTTAGAAATCCCAACCCGCCAACTTCAATTAAAATAGCTAAAACTATTTTACCAAAAACAGATAAAGTTTCACCAAGATTAGGAATAACAGAGAGCCCTGTAACACAAATAGCTGATGTTGCAGTAAAAAATGACTCCATAACACTCAAACCTTGATTATCAACAGTTGAAAAAGGTAGCCAAAACAAAATGGCACCTATTAATATAACAAATAAATAACTTAATATAATTATTAGATACGGAGATATTTTTCGTTTTGTCATATAAAGTTTACTCTAATTTTTTTAGAAGTTCTCCTTACTTAAATTATTTCTTTTAATATTATATCACGAAATGCATTAATTGTCTACATATTGCTATAACGGTTTTCCTGTGACTTCAATTCTCACTTTACGGTTTTAAAGCAGTTATAGGTACTACAATTATTCCATCATCTCTTTTATATGCAATATCAATAACCCCACAAATAATTACTAACGCAACTAACTTATTATATTTTTCATCTTTTGCAAAAGTATCTCTAAGTTTAACTAGATTTTTTGCAGCCTCATCTACTTGATTTGCACCTAATTTAATTTCTATTGCAATCCATCTACCATCTGCTATTTCTACTACAGCATCAATTTCTTTATTAATATCTAGATTCCGATAATGAAATACTTTTCCACCAATTATTTCGGCATATATTCTTAAATCTCTAACTACTAGTGCCTCAAATAAAAAAACAAAAAAATTCAAATCATTCAAAAGCATTTTTGACATTTTCAACCCGATATTTTCGGCATTCTCAACCAGACATTTTCAACGGAATAAACCTAAGTAAAACCATCACATTTAAGTGATGGCCTTTTTATTTATCAATTTCTAAAGCTTGATTATATTCTTCATGAATATTATTTACTAATTCTTTGACAGAAATAATTTTTGTAGCCCTATAAGCATTTACACCAGCAAAAGCAAAGCCGTTCTTTAAAATACCTTTTTGAGCATTAAGTAAAGCTAAAGAAATACAGTATGGACTTTCTTCTTTTTTACAAGTAGTTATACAGTGATAAGGACATTTGAATGGTTTTTTATTGCCCAATCTAGTTTGCTCAATATATTCATTTCTGATAGCCCTACCCGGTAAACCCACTGGACTTTCAATAATTTCTATATCTTCTTTTTTACAATCAATATAAGTTTGTTTAAAAGCAGCACTTGCATCACATTCATCTGTAGTAACAAATCTTGTTGCCATCTGAACTCCTGCAGCCCCTTTTTTCATAAATTTATAAATATCTTCACCTGTATAAATCCCACCACCTACGATAATAGGAATTTTTTTATTATACTTTTCTTCTATAGGTTTAATAGCCGCTAAGACTTCGACTAATATATTTTCTAAAGAATTTTTTTCATCATCGATTTCATCAATTTTAAAACCTAAATGTCCTCCAGCAAGAGGTCCTTCAACTACAAATCCATCTGGAATATAATTAAATTTTTCGATCCATCTTTTAGCAATTATTAAAGCGGCTCTTGCAGATGAAACAATTGGAATTAATTTAGTTTTAACTTTTTCAATCAAATACTTAGGTAAATCAAGAGGTAACCCCGCTCCAGCAAAAATTATATCAATTTTTTCAGCAATCGCTGTTACTACCATATCCTTGAAGTTTGTTAAAACTCCCATGATATTGACTCCTATAATACCTTTACTTTTCTTTTTAGCAAGTTTAATTTCTTTTCTTAAACCTTCCATATTAGCTTCTTCAGTATCTTTTTGCGTGCGGTTTTCAAACATTCCAACACATGCTGCAGAAATAACTCCAATTCCGCCTTCATTTGCAACGGCACTAGCCAAGCCTGACATTGAAACACCAATTCCCATGCCTCCTTGTATAATTGGTAAAGTTGCTTTTCACTCACCAATTTCAAGAGTTTTCATATTGT
>JAQUUM010000170.1 GCA_028693885.1 Bacilli bacterium | reverse complement strand
ACTAATCCCATCCTTTTTATAATTAACTTCACTTGTCTCATCACCCATAAGCCTTTTTAATTCTTCGTGGACAACTTTTACTACTTGATCACCAGGTGTTAAAGACTTCATTATCTTTTCACCCATCGCTTTTTGTTTAACCTCAGCAGTAAAATTCTTAACTACCTTATAGTTAACATCGGCTTCAAGCAAAGACAACCTTATCTCTCGCATCATTTCATCTATATCATTTTCAGTCAGCCTACCTCTGCCCGTAACTCTACGCAAAGACATCTGAATTCTTTCTGACAAACTTTCAAAAGGCATATATTCACCTACTCTATATTTTTAATTTCTTCAATTATTTGCTTAATTTTTAAATTACTATCATTTTCGTATTTCCTAATTAAATTATTCATTTTCTCATATTTAAAAACTAATTTTAAATTTTCTTCATAATAATCTAATAACTCACATATCTTTTTCAAACCATCAAAAACAGCATTTCTACTTACACTATTGATATTAGCAATTTCTGCAAGTGATAAATCATCAAAATAATAACTTTTAAAGTATTCTCTTTGCTTTTCAGTTAAAAGTTTTTCATAAAAATCAAAAAGAATAGTGTAATGTTCTTTTTTTTCTAATACTTTATTCATCATCTATCATATCCGCAAACAATCCATAGATATATTTTTCAATATCAAAATATTCTATATCAGTTATTTTTTCACCTAAACAAACAAACTTTATTGGGATATTATACTTATCTCGAATAGCTAATACAATCCCACCTTTAGCAGTTCCATCTAATTTTGTTAATACGACTCCAGTAACTTTAGTAGCTTCAATAAATGCTTCAGCTTGACTCAAGCCATTTTGGCCAGTAGTTGCATCAATAACTAGTAGTGTATCATGTGGTGCATTTGGAATTTTTGTACTAATTACTCTTTTTATTTTTTCTAATTCCTTCATTAAGTTCACTTTTGTTTGTAATCTACCAGCTGTATCACAAAGCAAAACATCATATTTTTGATCAATTGCTTTATTTAACGCCTCAAAAATTACACTGGCTGGATCGCTTCCTATATTCTTTGTAACTATATCAACCTCAGCTTTTTTTGCCCAAACTTCTAATTGTTCAATGGCACCAGCCCTAAAAGTATCCCCTGCAGCAATTAAAACTTTCTTCCCCTCTTTTTTAAGTTTATATGCTACTTTTGCAATCGTTGTTGTTTTACCAACTCCATTTACTCCAACAAACAAATAAACCGAAAGTCCATTTTTTTCATAATTTAAATTCGAATTAACAATTTCTCCTTTTAAATATATATCAAACATTTTGTCAACAATAATAGGTTGTAAATCTTTTGCATTAGTAATATTTCTTACTCTAACATCACTTTTTAACTCATCAATAAACTTTATAACCGTATCAACACTAATATCTGCCATAACAAAAATCTCTTCTAACTCATCAAATAAATCATCAGTTATCTCACTAGAATTAGAAAAAAGTTTTTTAAGTTTGGAAAAAACGCCAGTTCTAGTTTTTTCCATGCCTATACGATATTTTTCAGCTTGTTTTTTCTTTTCCTTATTTTTGAATACGTTAAAAATTCCCATCTTTTTCTCCACACTGTTATACTTTTATATATTATAACATATATTAAACATAATTTCATCATTTTTTTACTTTTATAAATTATATTTCCTTTTTTTTAGATAGGCAATATTTCTCTATAAAAAAAACTATATTTTTCAATATAGTTTTATACATCAGGTAATTTTTTAACTAAATTTAAAAAATTTTCAAAATCTCCATTTTCAAAACGAGAAATATCTAAGTTTTCTAAATTAATTAAACAATCAACTAACAAATAAGTCTTTATTCCCAATTTAGAAGCAGCCATATCTTCTTTAGCATCATTTCCAACCATTATACATTGTTCTGGTTTTTTGTTAATATTTTTTAAAATATTTTCGTAATAATTTAAACTAGGTTTTGAGTAAAACGAGTTTTCATAACTAGTTATAAATGAAAAATCATTAACATCTAACCCCGCCCAAGCTATCCTTTTTTCAACTGCAATTCTTGGAAAAAGAGGATTAGTAGCAACAACTAGATTATAATTCTTAGATTTTAATATTTTCACAACTTCTTTTGCCAGGGGATTTTCATTAGAGCTAGCTTTTACTAAATCGAAGTCGTTGCTATAAAAATTAATAAATATATCCTCTATATCACTTTTTCTATAGCCAATCTTTTGAGAAAAAAAATCCCAAAAAGCATCTTCATTGGTTTTTGAACCATCATTTTTCCTCATTATAACAGTACCAGAAACTATAGCTTCAATAAATTTTTCTTTTGTAATACCTAAATGCAAAAATTTATCGCTTAATAAACCAAAATACATTTTTATAAAAGGACCTTCTTCTATTGGTAACAAAGTACCATCTAAGTCAAATAATATAGTATCAATCATAATTAATCCTTTTTCTCGGGCAATTCTGAAAATGTTGTCTTACAATCAGGGTATCTATCACAAGCATAAAATTTTTTCCCTTTTGATTTTCCTCTTCTACCAACCCTAATAACTAAATTGCCTTCTTTACAAACAGGACATTTAATATCAGTTTTTTCAGGTTCATCTTCTTCATTTTTTTGAATATATCTACATTTAGGAAAACCGCTACAAGCTACAAACTGACCAAATCTACCATTTCGATAAACTAATTTAGAACCACAAAGAGGGCAATTTTCATCTAAATATATAGGATATATTTTCTCCATTTTTTCATTAGCATAATCTACTAAAGGCATATAATCATCATAGAATTTTTTTAACTCATCTGACCAAACCTTTGAACCTTCAGAAATTTCATCTAAAGTTTTTTCCATTTCTGCAGTGTATTCAATATTTATAACTTTACTAAAAAACTCATCAAGTTTTTCAGAAGTTAATATACCTTGTTGTGTTGGAATAAAAACCTTCTTTTCTAACTTTATATAATATCTTTGTTTTAATGTTTCAATAGTCACTGCATAAGTAGATGGTCTTCCAATCCCTAATTCTTCCATCTTTTTTATCAATCGAGCCTC
>JAQUUM010000169.1 GCA_028693885.1 Bacilli bacterium | reverse complement strand
GCCTTAGCTGAAGTATATTTATCAGCTAATACAAATCGTATAGAAGACAGTGCTTTTAAGAATTGTAGTAGCCTTTTAGAAATTAGAATTCCTGAATTAGTTAATCAAATTGGCTATCATGCATTTAGTGGTTGTAGTTTATTGCTTATCTATGCTGAGGCAGAAAGTGCACCTGCAGGTTGGGATTTAAACTTTAATCCTAATAATAGACCAATTGTATGGGGCTATAGTGACTAAAAATTTTAAAATAAGCTCACCTAGTGTGGGCTTTTTTTAGTTTAAACTTTATTTTTATTTAAAAATGAAGTATAATGAGTGATATATAAATAAATTATGTAAGGAAAAAAATATGAGTATAACTTCAATTAAAATAAAACATTTAGAAATAGATAAATATATTTTGAATTTTGAAATTTTACCAGATGAAAGATGGGGTATTTTTTCAAGAAATAAAGAAACAGTTAGAATCTTTATTAATCAACTAAACGGAATAAAAGAAAATCAAAATACTTGTTTTATGAATGATATTGATTTATTTGATGATAAAGATTATTTTAAAGATAGAGTTTATTTAAATTTTAAAGATAGTTATATTAATTCAATCAAAGCAAAAAATGTAAAGTCTGATATTTATAAACGTTATAAAAAATGTTTAGATATAAAAAAGTTTGAAGAAACAATTGAAACACTACAAACTAGATGTGAATGTGAGATTAAAAATAGATATATTTTTACTCAAAAAGGGAATACGTTTTTGAATTGTGCATTTGCTTATGCACTTGAAAAACAAATGTTAATAGTTAGTAATCCAACAATTAATGTAAAAGAAATTAATGAGAAAAAAGAAATTGCTAGAAGAATTACTGATATTAATGCAGAAGGTATTGCGTTTATATGTTTAGATAGTCTTGCTTGTTTTGAGGGTACTTTAGATAAAGTAATAATTTTAGATGATTTTAATAATGTAAGAATAATTGATCCTAAAAAAGATACTTTTGTATTAGTTGATGATTATCCATCAAATGAGGATATTTTAAAAGAAAAAGTTTTTGATTGTGTAGATAAAACTATAATTTATAATTTAAATAACGATAACATTAAAGAATGTAAACGTCTTGGTAAATGTGAAGTTTTAAGTTTTTACCAAATAGAGGATTACTTATGAAAAAAAGAAAACATTCAAAAGTTATAAATTATTTAGTTGTTGGAGCTGTAGTATTATTCTTATTAGCTTTATTTCAAAATGAGATTGAAAGATTTAGTATTTCTAAATGGGTAAATTTCAATATTATTGTAAAATATATATTTTTATTTTTTGGAATTATTAGTGGAATGAGCGCTTATGATATCTTTAATGGTTATTTAAAAAAGAGTTTGTCAATTGGGATTACTAGGACTAAAGTTTTTCTTGATTATACTTTACTTGTTTTTGAAATAATACTATTAATAGTTCTTGGTTTGGTGTATTATTATATATGGATTTTTATTATCTATCAATCAATAGAATTTTTTAATTTTATTGATTTATGGTTTTTAATTTTAAGTGTATTAGTTAGTAGTTTTTTAGGTTTTGTTTTAGGAATGTTTAGATTTAAAAGTTTTCTGACTTTTATAGGAGTTATAACATATAATGTTTTTGTATGGTTTGAAGTAGCGAATATTTTAGTAAATATATTTCTTACTTTAATAGTTATCGCACTTTTTGCAATAAACTACCAAATGATTAAAAAGAAAGGTTTGTAAAAAAAAAATGGACCAAAAAGATAAAAGAAAACAAATGATCTATATAGCAACTTTTATTGTATTAAATATGATAAATGGTTTTCTTCAAACAACTACAATTTTTAATAAAAACTTAAGTCCTTATGATAGAACTTTCTTTATGGTTGTTAATTATATAATTGGCGACTTTGGAGTAATGTTGTTCTTTTTAGCATTAGGAGTTTTGTTTATTAAATCTGATTTTAAAAGATGTAGATATTTAATGATTGTGACTATCATCCTAAGCGTCTTAAGTGTTTTAATGAGTATTTACTTTTATAATTATAATATGATGTTTACTTTTTCAAATCTAGATTCATTTACTAACCCTGGGGGTGGTGGAATGATAATTGATTTTGTTTTAGGAGCATTGAGTGTTTTGATTGCTAATGCTCAGTTCTTTGCATTGTTTCCTGCAGTTGTAGTTGTTATAATGTTTATTAAGTTTTTTAATAAAAAAAGAAAAGAAAAAGAATTTAAAACTGCTAGTTTTGATATTCCTAAAAACAGAATTTATTTAGGTATCTCTCTAACAATCATTTCAGTTTTATTAATGATAAATGTTGTTAGTATTCATGCATACCAAATAGAGGATACTTGGTATGAGGATAATGATTATCCTCTTTATGGAATTCAAACTGTTGGACTTTATAATTATTATTTTTATGATGCATTTAAAGCTATTTTTCCAGGTGAAGTAAGGAATTTTGAAGATAAAAAAACTGAAGTATTAGAGAAACTAAATACATATTTAAGTGATGAAGTAAATAGTGGAATATATGAGGGTAAAAATTTACTTTTGATTCAAGCTGAATCTTTGAATAATTATTGTATTGGTTTAAAGATTGCAGTTGAAAATAGTGAAGAAGAAATAGAGTATTATTCAGTTACACCTAATATTGATAATTTATTAGGAATAACTGGAGAAAAGCAAGGTACGACTTACTATGCTCAAAACTTTTATAATTCAGTAGGAATTGGAAATACTTCTGATGCAGAGTTTACAACAATGACAGGCCTTTATCCAACGGGAGATAGAATCACAGTTTTTAATTATATAGATCAACCATATGATTCAATGCCTAATCATTTTAAAGATAAAGGTTATTATACTTTTTCAATTCATGGTAATACTAAGAGTTTTTATAATCGTGGACGAATTCATGAAGAAATATATGGTTTTGATGATCATATCGGCTTAGAAGATTTTGATACATCTCAATATGCATTAATTCATAGTTGGATTAATGATGAAGATTTGTTGAAAGAAACTATTGATATTATGAAAGTAAAGAGTTTGCAAGGAATAAATAGTTTTGCTTTTCCGATTACAGTATCTTG
>JAQUUM010000168.1 GCA_028693885.1 Bacilli bacterium | reverse complement strand
AGCACAGCAACCCTAACTATATCGCAACCAAATAATTCTAGTTGTTTTATTTGTTTAATAGTTTCTATTATATTTTTAGTAGGTGTAGTAGTCATACTTTGAATAGATATAGGATTACCGCCTCCGACTAATACATTTCCTACTTTCACAACTCTAGTGTTGTCTCTTAACATTTATACCTCATTTTTTTATATTCTTTTTTCTTTGTGGAGATCGAATCCTTTTTTGTCTCAAAATATTATATATTGTACTCCTAGACATATTATAACCTTTTTCTTCTTGAATTTTTTTTGAAAATTCAGTAAAGTTAGTCCCTTTGTACTCTTTTCTATAAGTAGAAGCAATATCAATCCTTATATCCTCATCATAAGTATTGCTAGGTTTGTTAAACCTATTTTTATGTATAATTCCTTTATCTCCATTTAATAAAACTTCGCGTTTTAAGTTCCTTATTTGTCTAGGAGTTACTTTTAAAAGATTAGCAGCTTTAGGACCATTTATTTCCTTGTTAATTAATCTTTTAATAATACGCAATTTTCTTTTTTCATCTTTAGTTAATTTTGGTTGTTTTACTTTTATTATATATGAATTCATTTTACACCTCATCGATATCTATATTTAGTATAATATCATAAACATATAAAAAAATCAACTTAAAAACAAGTTAATAAAATAATATGTTATATTTGTTGCAAAAAACTTTGTTTTGTTATATAATAATTAAGTAAAATATTTTAGGAGGAAAACCATGCGTGTTACTTTTTTGATGAAGTGTACTGTTTGTGGAGAAGAAAATTATTTAACTGAAAAGAATAAAAAAACTACTCCTGATAGATTGGAACAAAAAAAGTTTTGTCCAAAATGTCGCAAACAAACACCACATAAGGAAAAAACTAAAAAATAAAAAAGCATCTAGGATGCTTTTTTATTTATTTTTTAATTTTTCTATTATCTCATAACGTTCTTTTAGTAGTTCTTCATATTTTGAAGTTGTTTTTGGAATGTAATATTTTTTATTTTTTAGTTCTTCTGGTAAATATTGTTGATCAATCCAAGCTCCAGGAAAATCATGTGGATATTGATAAAACTTTTGATTTGGAAATTTTGGCGACATTATCTTTAAATGAATAGGTAGAGGACCAGAAATTCCGTTTTCTAAATCTTCAATTGCACTACTAATACCTAGATAAGCACTATTAGATTTTGGCGACAATGCCATCTCTATAACAATCACTGATAAAGGTAATCTTGCTTCGGGAAAACCTAGTTCTAAAGCTGCATCGATTGCAGCTTTGACTTTTGGACCTAAGCTAGGATTGGCAAGTCCGATGTCTTCGTAGCAAATTGCATATAATCTTCGTGTTAATGGAAGTAGGTTTTCTGAAAAAAGTAATTTTGCAAGATAATGAAGACTAGCATGAACATCACTTCCTCTTATGGATTTTTGCAAGCCACTCAATGTATCGTAATAATTATCTTCGTTTTTATCTATATTTAGCGTAGGTGATAGAAGAAGTTTTTTAGCATCTTCAATAGTTATTGTTTCAGCATTAAAATCAGAAAATATTAACTCGATATTGTTTAATAAAGATCTAGCATCACCATTTGAAAGGTTAATTAAATATTCAATTGCATCTTCGCTTATTTTAGCTTCTTTCGCAATTGCTTCCTTTCCTTTTAAAAAAATTTCTTTCAAATTTTGAAAATTCAAATCTTTTAGTTTGATTAAAATACATCTAGATCTAATTGCTGGATTTACTGAATAATAAGGATTTACCGTAGTGATTCCTATCATCGTTATTAGTCCTTCTTCAATTATAGGTAAAAGATAGTCCTGAACATCTTTTTTCATACGATGAAGTTCGTCAATTATGACAATTTTATTGGTTTTTTCATTAGTATCAACTATTTTTTTTAAAGCGGCTTTGTTGTCAATTGATGCATTAAAAACAAAGTATGGCAAATTAAGTGTATTACACAAGGCAAATGCAATGGTTGTCTTACCAATTCCTGGATTTCCGGATAATATCATCGACATTATTTTTTTTGATATTATCATTTTGTTTAATATTCCATTTTCCCCAATTATATGTTCTTGTCCAACAATATCATTAATTTTTTTTGGTCTTATTTTCACTGCTAAAGGTTCCATATTTATCTCCATTTAATAGATTTTACCATATAATAAACAAATTGTAAATATTTACAAAAAATACATTTTATGATAAAATATAATGAAATAGTGCATGTTAGGAGATTTGTTTTGAAAAATAATAAACAGTTATTCTTTACTTTTTTTAAAATTGGATTATTCACCTTTGGTGGCGGTTTAGCTATGTTACCATTTATAAAAAGTGAAGTAGTGGATAAAAAAAAATGGATTACTAGCGAGGAAATGGTCGATATTATAGCAATTGCAGAATCTACTCCTGGCGTTTTAGCCGTTAATACTTCCACATATGTTGGATATAAAGTGGGGAAATTTTGGGGAAGTTTTTATGCGACACTTGGAGTTATATTGCCTTCTTTATTTATAATTATTATCATATCGTTGTTTTTAAAGGATTTCTTAGAAATAAAACTTATTAAATATGCTTTTTTGGGGATTAAAGCAGGTGTTACAATTTTGATTTTAAAAGCAGCTTTTACGATTTTTAAAAACGCTCCTAAAAATACATTTGGGTATTCTTTGATGATTATTGCTTTTATAATAGGCTTATTTAGCATTTACCCAACAATCTTTTTAATAATCTCTGGAGGCTTATTAGGAGTTGGAAGTTATATAGTTAGTATTATCGAGAATACAATTTTAATAAGAAAAATGAAGGCTTATAACTTTTTGCCATCTAACTGTATAGGAGGTGAAAAATAATGCCTGTTTTAGTAGAACTAAGTATAGTTTTTTTTATGATAGGTCTATTTACCATTGGTGGTGGTTATGCCATGATACCACTTATGCAAAGCGAAGTTGTTGGAAGAGGCTGGCTTACTTTAGATGAACTAATTAATTTTTTTGCAATTGCAGAATCTACCCCTGGACCTTTTGCCGTTAATACAGCTACATTAATCGGTTTTCAACAATTTCAAATCCTAGGCGCCATTGTTGCAACGACGTCTGTAATACTTCCTTC
>JAQUUM010000012.1 GCA_028693885.1 Bacilli bacterium | reverse complement strand
AGTATGATGCAATAATTGTTGGCAACTTTTGTTCACCTACTGGAATGCTTGCAGTATTTCATATGAAGTTATTTAAAATACCTTATATTTTGTTTAGCGAAGGAGGCTTCGCTAAAGATGGTAAAGGGTTTAAAGAACGCTTAAAGAAAAAAATTATTAAAAATGCTGAATTATATCTAAGCACTTCTATTCCGGGAGACAATTATTTTTTAACATATGGAGCTTTGAAAGAGAGAATAAGAAGAATTCCGTTTACGTCTCTTTATGAAAAAGATATCTTAAAATATGTTTTTACAAAAGAACAAAAAGATAAAATAAGAATTGAGTTGAATTTACCAATTGATAAAAAAATCATTATATCAGTAGGACAATTAATTAATAGAAAAGCTTTTGATATTCTAATTGAAGCATCTATGAATATTAGTACAAAAAATGAGATTTTAATAATAGGTTCTGGTCCCGAAAAAAAAAGTTACTTAGATTTAATTGAAAAAAAACATATAAAAAATATAAATATACTAGGATTTATGAATAAAGACGAATTATCGAAATATTATGAATCATCTGATTTGTTTGTTTTGCCAACTAGAGAAGATACTTGGGGATTAGTAATTATTGAGGCAATGGCTAAAGCCTTACCTGTAATTACTACAACTTCTTGTGTTGCAGGAGTTGAATTAATAGAAAAAGATGTAAATGGCAGATTAGTTGAAAAAGATGATGCTTTGCTTTTAGCAAAAAATATTGATGAATTGCTTTCTAATGATAGTTTGTTAGATAAAATGAGCATAAATAACCTTGAAAAAATCAAATTTCAAACATATGAAAAGATGGTAGAAGTTCATCTTAATATTTTTAAAAAATACATGAATAGGATTAAAAAATGAATAAGTGCATTTATGTTTCTAGTGCGATTGATAGAAATTGTATAAATAAATATTTCAAAGGTAAATTTGATTATATGCCTCATCAATCTCAAAAGTTTAATAAACTTTTGATGATAGGGTTAAAGGAAAATAATTTTGATGTTACCTCAGTTTCTATTATTCCTTTAAATAGAAAGATAAATAAAAAAGTTTTTATTAAAAACGAAGAAATTAAAGAAGATGGAATTACTTTTAAATATTTGAAATTCATTAATGTTATATTTTTTAGACAAATCTCTATTATTTTTAACACATTTTTAAAATTAGCAAATTGTGTAAAAAAAAATAAAGAAACTATTATTTTTATAGATTTACTCAATACTAGTTCCTTAATCGGTTTGTTTATTTTTAAAATATTTTTTAGGAATAAAGTAATAGGGATTCTAACAGATATTCCTGGATTTAAAGTTTCTAAAAAACAAGATAATTTAAAAATCAGTTTATCGTATAAGATATTATATTCTAAAGTTGATTACTTTATTCCAATAACTGAAGATATGAAAAAGATTTTTGAATCTTTAAAGAAAAAAGCTTTAGTCATTGAAGGCATGATAGATTCTTCGCTTACTAAAAATGAGCGATTAGAAAAAAAATATTCTAAGTTTACTTGTTTATATTCTGGGACTCTAGCAAAGATTTATGGAATAGAAAACTTAGTTGATGCGTTTACGGATGAAAGATTAAAAGATATCGATTTAATTATATATGGTAATGGAGATTGTAGGGAAAAGATAATTGATCTAGGAAACAAACATTCAAATATTATATATAAGGGATCTGCTGATAATAGCGTGGTTGTAAAAGAGCAAATGAAAGCATCATTATTAGTGAATCCAAGGCCAACTAGTGATGTATACACTAAATTTTCATTTCCCTCTAAAATTATGGAATATATGGCATCAGGCACAGCAGTTGCAACTACTGAACTAGCTGGTATTCCTGAAGAATATAAAAAGTATTTAATATTAATAAAGGATTATTCTGCTAAAGGAATTGCTGATTTGGTTTATGATTTATTCATAAATGGAATTATGGATAATAATAAAATAGGAAAAGAAGGTTGTCTTTTTGTTTTTGATAAAAAGAACAATATTATACAAGTTAAAAAAATAATCGAAAATCTAAAAAATGATAGAATTATAAAACTTTAGACTAGGAAGGAGGCAATAGATGGATTTATATGTAAATGTATTTAAAAGAAATAAGTTTGAAACAATTTATGTAAAAATTGCATTAGTACTTTATGTATTATATACTCTGATGCCTATTGTTCCTAGGCTAGTTGATGCTTATGTATTTGCTTCAGCAACAATTCTTTTATTTTTTATTTTATTGATGAATCATATTGAAGAAATAATTTCAAGAAAAAAATTAATTTACATTCCATTTTTGATTTTAATAATGTTAGAGATAGTTTTCTTGTCAATCTATTCCAATAATCGTATTTATGATTTATACGACATATTCTTAATTAATTTACCAATTCTTTTATTTTTTGTTGTGTTAAATGATAAGGAATTGGTCAAAATAGTTTTTTTTACAGCTTTGTTTTCTATAGTAGTAACCTGTATTACGACAACGATATATTTACGTTACGATAATGAGGCTTCAAGGTGGTTAGCAGCTGTAAGCGACCCTAATGATCCATATTTTATCCAATTGAATTTTAGAAATGTTGGCGGATTCGAAAGCATTTATTCCCTTGTAATTTTAATACCTTTTATAGTAGGACTATTCAAAGTTAAAAGAATCGATTTAAAAATATTTATTGTAGTAATAGCTTTAATATTAGCAAATATTTATTATTCTAAATATGCGATTGCTATAATTTTAGCATCGATAGGTTTAATGACAATTTTGTTACCTAGAATAAAATCAGTTAAAAAAATCTTGCTATTTTTGGGTATTTTAGTAGTTTCTTTTGTAATATTAAGAAACGAAGTGGGTGATTTTTTGTATTATCTTTCTAACTTTGTAAGTTATAGAGATGTATCTAATAAAATAAGAGTAGTTGGAGATTTTCTAAATGGTGTTGAAAATACTACAGGTTTTAATACGAGATTTCCACTTTTAGAAGAAAGTTTACTGTTGATAAAAGAGAACATATGGTTAGGTACTACTTTTACAAAAAATGGTTTTAATTCAGGGCATTCATTTATTTTAGATACGTTTGTTAAATATGGAATGCTTGGGATTGTATCAATTATTTTAATGTATACAAGCGTATTTGTACTTTTATATAAAAAGTTTAAAGATAATAAATTGTATGGATATATAGTGTTATCTTGTATTATTGCGATTATTGCTTCAGTCTTAAATCCTGGAAATTGGTATTTTATTATTTTATTTATCATACCAATATTTGCTATGTATTTTAAAGATAGAAGCATTGTAGAGTTTGAGCAAAATTATATTTTATTTAATAAAATATATGTTGTTTAAAAATGATAAGTAAATAGGAGTAAGTATGAAAATTTTGTGGGTAGTTAATCAAAGACTCGATATTGAACATAAAAACATCTTTAGTGGTAGTTGGTTAGTATCATTAATGAAAGAATTTCAGAGTAATAGTGATATAGAACTGTATACTTTATTTGCATGTAATTCTTTAAAATCAATTGAGATTAAAGAAATTGCTGGTGTTAAACACTATTTATTACCACGGGAAAAAAGTACTTTTAAATATGATAAATCATTGGAAAAAACTTATCAAAAAATAGTAGAAGAAATTAACCCTGATATTATTCATATTAGAGGTACAGAATCTTCAAATGGGTTGATAATGATGAATGCTGTTAAAAGAAGGAATATTATTGTTTCTACTCAAGGCTTAATCGGAAAAATTGGTGAGCATTATACCTCAGAAGTACCGTTCTTTTATACTTTGAATTTAACTATAAGAGATATATTATTACAAGGTGGTATTAGATCTCTTTCTAAAAAATATCAAAAAGCCGCCTGGTATGAAAAAGAAATGCTTACTCGCGCACCTTATGTTATGGCTCGTACTAATTGGGATAAAGCTTGTGTTATGCATTTAAATCAAGAGGTTATAATTTATGAGGATATGGAATTTCCGAGAAAAGCTTTTTTTGGTAATAGTTGGGAATATGATAAGTGCGAACCTCAATCAATTTTTATCGGAAATGCTGAAACACCAATTAAAGGATTTCATTTTGTTTTAAAAGCTTTACCATTAATCTTAAAAGTATTTCCCAATACAAAAATTTATATTGCAGGCAAAGATTTTTTCAAAAAAAATGGTTTTCTTTCACAGTTTAAAAAACAAACGTATTGGTTATATTTAAATAAACTTATAAAAAAATATGATTTAAAAAATCATATTACATTCTTAGGTATTTTAGATGAAGAAAAGATGTGTCAAGCATTTTTAAAAGCTAATGTTTTTCTACTACCTTCGGTAATAGAAAATTCTCCTAACACATTAGCTGAAGCAGGAGTTTTAGGTGTGCCGATTGTAGCGAGCTATGTAGCAGGGATACCTGACTTAGTAAAAAATAACGAAAATGGTTTCTTATATGCTCATGATGAGTATTATATTATGGCAGATAGAATTATCAAACTTTTTAAAGACAAAGAATTATGCTTAAAATTTTCTAGAGTTATAAAAGAAGACGCTAGAAAAAAACACGATCCTTTAAAAAGTACAAATTTAGTATATCAAGCATATGTAGATATTTTTAATAAAAAAAATAAGGAGGCTTTATGCAAATCTTAGTAACAGGTGGATTAGGTTTTATAGGATCACATACTGCATTGCTTTTAAAAGAAGCAGGGCACGATGTTGTTATAGTTGATAATTTATCTAATTCTAAATTAGATGTTTTACAAAGAATTAAAAAAATTAGTAATGTTGATTATAAATTTTATAAAGCAGACGTTACTGATGAAGCAAAAATGAAGGAAATTTTTGCCAGAAATAAGTTTGATGGAATAATTCATTTTGCAGGGCTTAAAGCAGTTAGTGAATCTATTTCAAAACCGCTTGAATATTACTACAATAATGTTGTTAGTACACTTTGCTTGATCAAGTGTGCTCTTGAATACAATGTTGAAAGGTTTGTTTTTTCATCATCTGCTACTGTGTATGGAGAAAATGATAGTCCATTAAAAGAAGATATGAAATTAGGCTTGACTACTAATCCGTATGGAGAAACAAAAGTTATTAATGAAAAAATTTTAAGGGATGTAAGTGTGGCTTATCCTCATATGGCGATTTCCCTACTTAGGTATTTTAATCCTATTGGAGCTCACCCTAGTGGATTATTAGGTGAAGCGCCTAATGGACTTCCTAATAATTTAATGCCTTTTATTACTCAAGTTGCGAGTAATAAAATAAAGTCACTAAAAGTCTTTGGAAATGATTATGAAACAGTTGATGGAACAGGGGTTAGAGATTATATTCATGTAATGGATTTAGCTAAAGGTCACATTAAAGCTTTAGAAAACATTAAAATTGGTGTTAATGTGTATAATCTTGGAACTGGGAAAGGAACTTCAGTTTTAGAATTAATCAATGCTTTTGAAAAGATTAATAACATTAAAATTCCTTACGAAATAGTAGAAAGAAGAAAAGGTGATGTTGCAGCATGTTTTGCAGATGCAACAAAAGCCTATAAAGAATTAGGTTGGAAAGCAGAACTTACAATTGAAGATATGGTAAGAGATGCTTGGAATTTTGAAAAGGATTATAAATAAATTAAAGAAGGAGTAAATTCACAATGATAAAATTGAGTCTTAAAAAGATAAAACAAATTCAGTTAGAAATTTTAAGTGAATTTACTAAGTTTTGTGATAAAAATAATATAGAATATTTTTTAATATATGGAACTTTACTTGGCGCTGTGAGACATCAAGGCTATATTCCTTGGGATGATGATTTGGATATAGCAATTAAAAGAGATGATTATCTAAGAGTGATTAAAGAATTTAATAATTATAGTAAGGAGTATAAATTTATTTCATATGAAGTAGATAAAAAATTTCCTTATACATTTGGAAAAATAATGAAAAATAATACAATTATCTTAGAAGATTGTGGCTATAAATATAGTGGTTTAGGAATAAATATTGATGTTTTCCCGATAGATAATATCTTTGAAAGTGAAAAATTAAGAAAAAAAACTATGAAGAGAATCACTTTTTATAGAAAAGCATTAGAAATAAAGGGCATAACTTTTAAAAAATCAAAAAGCAGTTTTAAAGAAGCGTTTAAATCTAGACTTGCTAAACTGTGTTTGCTAGTTTTAAGTGTTAAAAGTATCGTAAAAAAAATAATTTTTTTAGCTACTTTAGCTAATAAAGAAGAAAGTTCATTAAGGGGTATTACTGTTTGGGGGTATGGTGAAAAAGAAGTTATGCCTTCTGAATATTATGAAAAATCAACTAAACTTATTTTTGAAGGAAAAGAATATAAAGTTCCTTTAAAATATCATGAAGTTCTTACTCAAATTTATAAAGATTATATGGTTTTACCAAAAGAAGAAGATAGAATTACACACCACGAATATGATGCGTATATTGTGAATGGAGAAAAGAAGTATGAATAAAAAGAAAGTGTATGTTGCTATAGGCGCTGATATTGTACATTCTGGACATATCAACATTATCAATGAAGCTGCAAAATATGGAGAGGTTATTATTGGTCTTTTGTCTGATAAAGCTATAGCGTCCTATAAAAGAATTCCTATCTTTGATTATGAAGTTAGAGAAAAAGTTTTTTCTAACATTAAAAATGTTAGTAAAGTTGTTGAACAAAAAACTTTAGACTATACTTCTAATTTAGAGTTATTGAAACCAGATTATGTTGTTCATGGTGATGATTGGAGAGAAGGCTCACAACGACTTGTAAGGGAAAAAGTCATTGAGACCCTTAAAACATGGAATGGCAAGTTGATTGAAGTCCCATACACTAAAGGTGTAAGTACATCAGAAAAAAAAGCTTTGCTTACTAAGGATTTAAAATCTCCAGATTATAGAAGAGGATTGTTGAAAAAAATAATTAATTTAAAACCATATGTTTCTGTTTTAGAGGCTTCAAATGGCTTAACTGGTTTGATTGTTGAAAATACAAAAGTTTTAGATAAAGAAACATCTTTATATAAAGAGTTTGATGCTATGTGGGTTTCCTCATTATGCGATTCTACTTTTAAAGGTAAACCAGATATTGAATTAGTTGATTTAACAAGTAGACTAAATACAATTAATGAAATAATGGAAGTTACTACGAAACCGATTATTCTAGATGGTGATACTGGAGGTAAAGAAGAACATTTTGTATTTACAGTTAAAACACTAGAAAGAATTGGAGTTTCAGCTGTAATTATTGAAGATAAAACAGGTTTAAAGAAAAATTCTTTGTTTGGAACTGATGTTCTGCAAACTTTAGAAGATCCTCATATTTTTGCTAATAAAATTAGTGCTGCTAAACAGGCTTTGATGACTAGGGATTTTTTAATCTTTGCAAGATTAGAAAGTTTGATTGCAGGCAAGGATATTCAAGATGCTTTATCAAGAGCTAAAATTTATGTTGAAGCAGGCGCTGATGGAATAATGATTCATAGTAAAGAAAAAACTGGTGAAGATATAATTGAATTTATGATTGAATTTAGAAAATATAGTAAAGATATTCCGCTAATAGTTGTTCCGACATCCTATAATCATTTAACTGAAAAGGAATTGAATGATAAAGGTGCAACCATTATCATTCACGCTAACCATTTATTAAGAAGTGCATATCCAGCTATGGTTAAAACCGCTGAGTCTATTTTAGATAATGGTAGAAGTAAAGAAGCAGATGAATATTGTATGCCAATAAAAGAGGTTTTGAAATTAATTCCAGGTGGTGAATAAAAGTGATTGATACTTTAGAGTTTTATAATTATTTGATTTCTAAAAAACTTGATACTTTTTATGGAGTGCCGGATTCTTTATTAAAAGATATATGTGCGTGCATTACAAAAAACTCTATAAAAGAAAAGCACATAATTACAGCTAATGAAGGTAATGCAATTGGTCTTGCTGCAGGGAAGTATTTAGCAACGAAAATACCTGCGGTTGTTTATCTTCAAAACTCAGGGCTTGGTAATACTGCTAATCCTTTAATATCTTTAGCAGATGAAGATGTATATAAAATTCCTATGTTATTACTTGTTGGTTGGCGCGGGGAACCTAATACAAAAGATGAACCTCAACATGTTAAACAAGGTAAAATAACTTTAGAAATGCTAGAAGTTATGGGAATTAAGCATATTATATTAACTGATGATTTTAAAGAGCAAATTGATTATGCGTATAATTATATGATGGAAACATCAAAAACAATTGCTTTAATTGTTAAAAAAAACACTTTTTCGAAATTTAGTTTTGAAAAAAATAAAAATGTTTTTTCTCTTACTAGAGAAAAAGCATTAGAAACCATTTTAACTAAAATTAGTAAAGAAAGTTTAATTGTAAGTACTACAGGAAAAACTTCTCGTGAAGTCTTTGAAATCAGAGAA
This sequence comes from Bacilli bacterium, assembly GCA_028693885.1. Lineage (GTDB taxonomy): Bacteria > Bacillota_I > Bacilli_A > ML615J-28 > CAG-698 > JAQUUM01. Next base: position 6,081 of record JAQUUM010000012.1, on the reverse strand, counting down.
AAAAACTCTGATTCACATGAAAGAGATTTTTTGACAGTTGGTTCAATGGGGCATACTTCATCAATTGCTTTAGGAATTTCTTTATCAACTAATAAGAAAGTTTATTGTATTGATGGTGACGGGTCACTTTTAATGCATTTAGGTTCATTAGCAATAACAAGTAAAAATGCTAAAAGTAATTATAAATATATTGTTATTAATAATGGAGCACACGAGTCAGTTGGTGGACAACCAACGGTAGCCTTTGATTTAGATTTTAAAAACATTTTTGTAGGATTGGGCTTTAAACATTTTTTTGAAGTTTCTTCAACGGAAGAAATAAATCAAAAATTTGATTTGTTTGACAGTAGTGAATTAGCAGTTATGGTTGTTAATGTGAAAGAGGGAAGTAGAGATGATTTAGGAAGACCAACTACATCTCCACAAGAAAATAAAAAACAATTGATGGAATTTATTAGTAAAAGTAAGGTGGAATAAAATAAATGAAAGCATTTATATTTAATTCTGGTTCAGGTAGTAGAATGGGAGATTTGACAAAGTCAAATCCTAAAGCTTTAGTAAAATTAGCAAATGATGAGGCTATTCTTTCAAGACAAATAAGGCTTTTAAAGAGTTGTGGAATCAATGAAATAATAATTTCAACTGGCCCATTTGAAGACCAAATCAAAGATTTAACAAAAAAATTTAATAAACTTAAATTTAGTTTTATTAGAAATGATAAATATAATGAAACAAATAGTATTTATTCGATGTATCTAGCAAAAGATTTTATCAAAGAAGATGATTTTATAATTCTTCACGGAGATTTAGTTTTTGATCAAAAGATATTAGAAAAACTGATATTTTCAAAATCAAGAAATGTTTGCTTGATAAACAAAAAAATTGATTTACCTGAAAAAGATTTTAAAGGAAAAATCGTTAATGAAAAGTTAAAAAAAATATCAGTTAGTATTTTTGATAAGGATTGTTTTGCTTTACAACCTCTATATAAGTTTGATTCAAAAACATTAGAGTTATGGCATAATGAAATAGAAAAATTTATTAAAAAAGACGAAGTTAAAGTTTATGCTGAAAATGCTTTGAATAATATCTTAGATATAGTTGATGTTAGTTATCTTGATTATGATGGAAATTATGTTGAAGAAATAGATAATCAAGATGATTTAAAAAGAGTAAATGTTTGTTTTAGATTATTTGATTACGCTAATCAAGAAATAATAACTAGTAGTGATTACTTAGGGGAGATTAACAAATATATTATTAGTGAATCACTTAAAAATCCTTTAATAGTTCATGGTAAACATTTATTAAAGGATGATAAATTTAAAATTTTCTGTTCAAATTATACTTGTTTTTCCAATTATTCTCCTAATCCAAAATATGAAGAAATTATTGAAGGTTTAGATGTTTTTAAAAAGTATAATTGTGATTCAATTGTTGCGATAGGTGGAGGAAGTTGTATTGATGTTGCTAAAGGGATTAAAATATTTAGTCCAATGAAAAATAGTGATTATATTAATCAAGTGTTTGATTATGTAGAGTTACCTTTGCTTGCAGTACCAACTACAGCTGGTACTGGGACTGAGTCTACAAGATACTCAGTGATTTATTATAATAAAGAAAAACAATCATTAACTCATGATTCAATATTACCTAACGCTTGTATATTAAATAGTGATTTTTTGATTGACTTGCCAGTTTATCAAAAAAAATCAACTTTGTTAGATGCATTTTGTCAGGCTGTTGAATCTTATTGGTCGGTTAATTCAAATGAAGAATCTAAGGTTTATGCAAAAGAAGCGATTGAATTATTTTTGAATAATTATAAAGAGTATATTAAAAATAATCATTGTACTTATCCTAGTGTTATGTTATTATCTAACCTTGCAGGTAGAGCTATTAATATAACTCAAACTACAGCACCTCATGCTATGAGTTATAAACTTACAACACTTTATAATATAGCTCATGGGCATGCAGTTTCATTAGGCTTACCTAAAGTATTAGAATATATTATTAATAATATAGATAAAATTCAAGATATTAGAGGTAAAGTTTATTTAGCTAATTCATTAGATGAATTAGTAAATATCTTTAAAGTTAAAGATAAATTAGATTTAATAAAAGCGATTGAAATTATAATAAATGAATTTAATTTAGAAACTCCAAAAGCAACCAAAGAAGAAATTGAGATTTTAGCTTCTTCAGTTGATGTTAATAGACTTAAAAACAATCCTGTTATTCTTTCAAAAGAAGTATTAAAAGAGATGTATCAAAGTATATTTAATATTTAGAGTATATTCAAGGGGGAGGGGCAATGAAAGTTTCGTTTTATTCGAATTTTTTAAATCACCATCAATTGCCATTTTGTTTGGAAATGCAGAAAATACTAGGGGAAGATTTTACTTTTGTTGCTACAACTAGTATTGAAGTTGAGCGAATTAAAATGGGTTATGAGGATATGAACAACAAATATCCTTTTGTAGTGAGACCTTATGGGGATGAGGGTTCACTAGAAAAAGCTAAAGATTTAGCTTTAAGTAGCGATGTAACTATTTTTGGAGATTGTCCTAATGAATATTTAAACATCAGAGCTACGTGTAATAAACTTTCGTTTATATATTCAGAAAGAATCTTTAAAGATGGCTCTTTAACAAGATTCTTACCTAATGTAAAAAAAAGCATTTATGATAATTTCTTAAAATTTAAAAATTATAATTATTACATATTATCTTCAAGTGCTTATTTACCTTATGATTTAGATTTATCTGGGTTTCCTAAAGATAAGTATTTAAAATGGGGATATTTTCCTGAAGTAAAAAAACAAGATTTAAGCAATCTCTTTTTAAAAAAAGAATCATCTAAACCTAAAATTTTATGGGTGGGAAGGTTAATTGATTGGAAAAAAACAATTGATGCCATTAAAATTGCTCAAAAACTAAGAAATAATAATTATGATTTTTCTTTGGATATAATAGGGATTGGAAAAGAAGAAGAGAAATTAAAAAACTTTGTTTTAAAAAATCACCTTAATGATTGTATAAATTTTTTAGGCTCAATGTCTCCTGAAAAGGTTAGAGAGCATATGGAAAAATCAAACGTATTTTTATTCACCAGTAATTTTAAAGAAGGCTGGGGAGCTGTACTTAATGAAGCAATGAATTCAGGATGTGCAGTTGTAGCTAGCCATGCAATAGGAGCTGTACCATTTTTATTAAAAAATGGAGAAAATGGATTGATTTATAAATTTAATAATCAAAAAGATTTTTATAATAAAGTTAAGTATTTGCTTGATAATCCAAACAAACAAAAAGAGTTTGGTGAGAAAGCCTATAATACAATGGATGAAATGTGGAATGCAGAGGTAGCAGCTCAAAGATTTGTTGAACTATCTAAAAAACTTCTAAAAGGAGAACCTTTAAGTTTTTATGATGATGGTCCATTAAGCAAAGCGGAAATTATAAAAAACAAGTGGATTTAGTATTAGTATAATCTAAAAAAATGATATTTTTACAAGAAAAAAGGTGGAAAGATGGATATATTATATATTGCAAGTTATCCAAAAAAGTATTTTCAAGAAATTTTAGATAATAGTAAAATTTTAACATCGCAGCCTTCTCAGAAATTCAATAGATTATTTGTTGAAGGTTTTAAGAAAAACAAATGTAATATATCAGTTTTACTAACGCATAACCATTTAAAATGGGAAACTACTAAGTTTTTTTGCAAAGAAGAAGTTATAAATGAAGAAGATGTAACTTATCATTTTTTGCCATTTATAAAAGAAGGTCATCTAAATAATTATTATATGCATTGTGTAATAAAAAAAGAATTAAAAAAATGGAAGAAAAAACATCCCAAGGGTGTAATTGTTATGGATTTTTTAAAACCATATTCTTACCAAATTGCTAAACATTCAAAAGGGTTTAGATTAGTTACTATTGTTACTGATTTGCCTGAATATGTGATAAGACATAAAGGCTTCATGGCTAAACTGAAAAATAAATTAGAATATTCGTATTATAATAAAATACTTAAATTATCAACTCATTATGTGTTTTTAACAGAACAGATGAATGAAAAACTAAATTTAAGTTGTAAACCATATTGTATTATTGAAGGTTTAGTCGATTCTTCTAGCGAAGAAAAATCACCTTTAAAAGCTAACAATGGAAAAAAAATCTGTTTATATTCAGGAGCTTTAAATAGAAAATACGGAGTAGATACCTTAATAAAAGCCTTTATGGAAGATGAATTAAAAGCTTATGAACTTCATTTATACGGAAATGGCGATTTAGAAAGTTCTTTAGTGCAGATCACTAAAGATTATAAAAACATAAAATACTTTGGTATTGTTGCTAATGATTATGTTGTTAAAATGCAAAGACAAGCTACAGTATTAATTAATCCAAGACCAACAAAAGAGGATTTTACAAAATACTCTTTTCCATCTAAAAACATTGAATATATGCTTAGTGCAAGGCCCGTTGTAACAACTAAACTTCCTGGCATGCCTGATGAGTATTTAGATTTTGTTTACTTAATAGAAGATGAGAGTGTTGTAGGAATTGTAAATAAAATAATTGAAATTTTAAAATTAGATGATGTTGAATTAGATTCAAAAGGTATAAAAGCTAGAGAGTTTGTATTAAAGAATAAGAATAATATTGTTCAAACAAAAAGAATAATTGAAATGTTAGAAAAAAATAATTAAACTTAAGTTTAAAAAATAGATTTACTAAAATAAGTTAAAATCAAAGGATAAAGCTATGCGAACTAAAAGCAGTTTTTACAATTTTATAGTAAAACTTATAACGAGTTTAGCTCCAAGTATCTTGGGCATAGTGCTTAATAATTTGATAATAACAACGTATGGTTCGGATGTTAATGGTGTTACTGCAACTATAATGCAAATTATTAATTTGTTGATGTTGTTTGAAGGTGGATTTACTTTAGCTACTCAAGTAGCTTTATATAAACCTTATTTAGAAAACGATTATGATAAAATAAATAAGATAATGGCTGCAACAAAAAGCATTTTTCTAAGATTAGGTTTTTTTGTAACGATTATATCTATAATTCTTGCATTTGCAGCACCATATTTTATTAAAAGTGATATTGATAAATATGTTATCAGTATATTATTATTAATAGCTTCTGCACACACTAGTATTCAGTTTTTGTTTACTTTAAAATATTATATAATGTTTTCTGTAGGACAAAAAGAATATAAAAGTAGTGCAGTATCATTAGTATTTAATATTTTAACGCAAATTATTTCAATAGTTGTTATTCTAATTGGTGGAAGTATAATTTCAGTAAAATTAGTTGCCTTAATTATACCTTTACTAGGATTACCGATTTTAATAAGAATGTTTCATAAGTATTTTCCAAATATAAATTTCAGTTCAAAAGAACCAGACTATTCAGTTATTAAAACTACAAAAGATGTACTGGCACAAAAAATTGCTGGACTTATATTTGGTAGTACTGATATTATTATTATATCGGTGGTAATTAACACTTTAGTTGCTAGTGTTTATGCAGTTTATAATATGATATTTAGTTTTTTGAAAGGAATATTGTTTTCACTTATCTTAGCTCCATTTCATGCTTTTGGACAATTGTATGCGGAAAATGGTGTAAACAAACTAAGTAACTTTTATAAAATATATCAATTTGTTGCGATTATATTTATTAATATCTTTCTAACAACAGCTTTAATTTTAATATTACCATTTATTGAATTATATACAAGGGGTGTAGAAGATGTAAACTACATAAATTCAATCACTGCTATTTTATTTGCTTCGTGTTGTTTTTTAGAACTACTATCAAATATACTTGGTAGTTTGTCAAATAGTATTGGGGATTTTATCCCTATGAAAAAAATAACATTTATTGGAACAATAGTTAACATAGTAGTTTCAGTTACACTCGTCTTTAGCTTTGGTATTAATGGTGTCTTAATGGGAACTGTTATGGGCTATTTGGTAATGAATACACTTCAAATTATATTAGTTCATGTAAAAACATTAAAAACAGGATTGTTTGAATTGGTAAAGCTAATCTTAGTAAATA
>JAQUUM010000167.1 GCA_028693885.1 Bacilli bacterium | reverse complement strand
ATCAAACATCTACTATTAACTTTAATAGTAATGGTGGGTCTAGTATTGTAAGTATTAGTCAAAATATTGGTTCTGTTGTTGCAAGTCCTGTTGCTCCTATTAAACAAGGTTTTGTTTTTGCGGGATGGTATAGTGATATTAGTTTAAAAAACAAATATACTTTTTCAACTATGCCTAACAATGATATAACTTTATATGCAAAATGGGTATCTGATCAACTTCAATCTAATATTTTAGGTAAGTATTATTTATATTCAATTATGGGTGTAAAAGATATTGGTAATTTTGAATATTATTATTTTGAGATAAAGGGAGATAATACTTATAATGAAGTATTTAAACTAAAAAATGATTCAAATGTTAATACAACATCTTCAACGTGGAGTCTAAGTTTTGATGAAATCACTTTTGATAATAATGCTAGTCCTTTAGTATTTAAAATAGATGAGTTGTATCTAACAGATGAATTAGCAGGTGAGGTTTATAAAAAAGTACCTACGATTGATACAAATACTACAATTAGTTTTGTTAGTAATGGGGGAAGCGTAGTTGCTTCAATTACTCAGGCTGCTAATACAAGTGTTACTCCGCCTAATCCTCCTTCAAAAGATGGGTTTAACTTTATTGGGTGGTTTACTGATGCGGCACTTTCTAATAGTTACGTGTTTAATTTGATGCCTAATAAAAATATAACTCTTTATGCTAAGTGGCTTGATGCTAGCGAACTTGTGCAAGGAGTAAAAGTATATTGTGCGTTTCATTCATCGTTTCCTTATAATCCTGAAGTTACCGCAACAACAGTTAATGAAGGAGATCCGTTCCCATATGATTTTATTGAGGCAAGGAAATGGGTAGAACCTGGTTATAAGTTTGCGGGGTATTATATGGATGAGGAATTAACAATTCCTTTGACTTATACAACCGTTCCAAGTGAAAATGTTTATGTTTATATTAAAAAAGAATATTTAACTTTTGATGAGATTTTTACAACATATTATAAGGTGAATATCGAGAATTATATAGAGTATAGTTACTTAGTTTTTAATACTGATCACACTTTTTCACAGTTTTATAAATATAAAGATTCAGCTACTATTTATGAATCGCCTGGTACCTGGACTACAGATAATGAACTTCATCCATCAGTTTTTTATATGGACTATGACAATAGTTCTTTTGATTATTCAGTAAATATATATGAAAACAAAATATATGGTGGTAATTTAGGCGATTGGGTTAAACATGAGTAAGATAGAGCTTTCGCTCTATCTTTTTTCTTAAAAGTCTCTTAAAATAATAATATAAAAATGTATATGACTTTATTAGTTTAAATTAAATGTTATAATTTGAGTAAGTTTATTTTTAGGAGGCGCAATGAAAAAGATATTATTAGTTGGACTGGCATTACTTTTTATAATAAGTGGTTGTAAAAAAGAACCTATAGAATTTGAAGCTGATGAACTTTTTTCTTATAACTTATTAGAAGATAATACATATGAAGTTTTCGGAAATGATACTGATTTATATAAAACTTCAGTGACTGAAGTTGTTGTACCTTCAACTTATGAAGGTAAAGCAGTAACTACAATTGGGTATAAAGCTTTTTCTGGGTATACTGAGTTAAATAGTATTACTATACCAGAAGGAATAAAATATATTAATGCTGAGTCTTTTTGGAATTGTAGTAGTTTAATGAGTGTTGAGTTACCTGGGACTTTAGAATGGATTTTTGTTGATGTGTTTTGGGGCTGTACTAATTTAGAAAGTATTTTAGTATCTGAGGATAATGTTAGTTATTCATCACTTGATGGAATAATGTATAATAAACAAAAAACTTCGATTATTAATTGTCCTGAAGGAAAAGATTTGGGAACATTTTATGTACCAGAAACTGTAGAGTTAATTGATATTAATGCTTTCACAGGGTGTAGATATTTAGAAGAAATTTATGTTGGTCCTAGTGTTATTAATATTGTTGTTAATGATTTTTGGGGATGTTGGGAATGTCGGGGATTATCTACAGTTGGTGATCATGCTTTTTGGGAAGCGAGTAGTTTAGTAGCTATTAATGTAGACCCAGGTAATCAGTCTTATATGAGTGTTGATGGAATTTTATATTCTAAAGATATGCGAGAATTATTAATTTGTCCAGCAGGAAAAACTGGAGAAGTTATAATTCCTGAAGGTGTAGCAATGTTAGGTATGGGAGCTTTTTCTTCTTGTAAGAATATTACAGCTTTAATTTTCCCAAGCACTTTAACTCATCTTACTCCAAATGCTCTTTGGGGATGCGATAGTTTAAGTAATATTACTGTTGATAGTGAGAATGAAATGTTATCATATAGTGATGGAGTAATATATGGAGATGCTGGTGCTAAGTTGATTCTTTGTTTTGAAGATAAAGCGGGGGATTTTGTAATTCCTAGTACAGTTACTTATATTTCTAGTTATGCGTTTTTTGAAAGAAATCAATTAACAAGTATCTATATCCCAGAAAGCGTTGAGGTTGTTGAAGAATGGGCTTTTTCAATTTGTGATTTGTTAGTGATAAATGTTTATCATGAGGCAAGACCTGAAACTTGGTATGAAGGTTGGAATCCTGATAATATTACTGTTGTTTGGAATTATAGATAAAGATGAAAAAAACTTCTTAAGAAATATGATATCTTCTTAAGAAGTTTTTATTTTGAATTTGTTTTTATTAGAGAATTAGTTATTTGTTTTGTTTTTCCAATTAATTAAACTTAAAAAACCTTTTGAAATCTCATGATATTTTTCTAATGCGTAATTTAAATATTCTCTGCCTGTTTCTTCAATATGATAGTAGTTTCTAAATCTTTTTTCTCCAACTAATACTTTGTTTGAAGAAATAAGTTTTCTTTCTTCTAGTCTATATAAAGGACCATATAAAGAACCTTCTTTTACTTTAAAAACACCAGCAGTTCTTGTAACCAAATCTTTTCTGATTTTATAGCCATAAGTATCTTCTTCAGTTAAAAGATGTAAAATTAAGATTTCTAATAAACCAAATTTTAAGTTTTCGTCAATATCATTTTTCCAGTTCATAATATACCTACTTTGTTTGAGATTTCATTAACTTTAATTAAGTTTATTATATAATAAACATAACTAAATAA
>JAQUUM010000166.1 GCA_028693885.1 Bacilli bacterium | reverse complement strand
TAGAAAAAAACAAAAGTATATTAATCAATAGTAGTGTTGATGCGAGTCCTTTTATTTTTAATTTATCAGTTAAAGGAATAAAAGCTGAAACTATTATTCATAGTTTAGAGATAGAAGATATATATATATCCAGTAGTTCTGCTTGTTCTTCTAAACTAACGAAGTTAGAGAAAACTATTATAGCGATGTTTAAAGACGAAGAAAGAGCTATTTCTTCTGTTAGAATTAGTTTATCTCATTTAACTAAAAAAGAGGAAATAGAAAAACTTAGTATTGCTCTTTATAAATTAACAGGTGATAAATATGTATAATGTTATATTAGTTAGATACGGTGAGATGACTTTAAAAAAAACTAACTATAAAAGGTTTTTAAATGAGATAAACAAACAAATTATTGATAGACTTTCTATTTTTGAGGGTTTGCGTTTTTATAATACAGATTATAGATTTTATATTGAATTAAATGCTCATCCGTATGAAGAAGTTTTAAAAGAATTATCAAAGATATTTGGAATTCATTCGTATAGTTTGTGTGTTAAAGTAAATCCAAATTATGAAGAAATTTCAAAAAGTGCAATTTTATTAGTAGAAAAAGAAAAGCCTGAATCAGAAATTACTTTTAAAGTAGAAACACATAGAGCGGATAAAGATTTTCCAGATACTTCTCTTGTAGTAAGTCAAAAAGTTGCTATTAGTGTTTTAAAAAATGTTCAGGGGTTAAAAGTTGATGTTCATAATCCTAAATTACGTTTAACGGTTGATTTAAGAAAAGAAGGAGCGTTCTTATTTATTAGTAATATTAAAGCTCAAGGAGGATATCCTCTTTATTCGGCTGGAAAAGGATTGCTTATGGTATCAGGAGGTATTGATAGTCCTGTTGCTGGATTTTTGGCTTTGAGAAAAGGGGTTAAATTAGAAGCAATTCATTTTGAAGCTCCACCTTATACGAATAAACTAGCGCTTCAAAAAGTAATTGATTTGCTTAAAAGATTAGCAGTTTATACTGCACCTTATAAGATCAAATTAAATATAGTTAGATTTACAGAAATTCAAAAAGAAATTTATGAAAAAGCTAATAAAACATATCTAGTTACGTTAATGAGAAGAAGTATGTATAAAATTGCATCAAGTTATGCTAGAAAAAATAATATTGAAGCATTAATTAATGGAGAAAGTATTGGACAAGTTGCATCTCAAACTCTAGAGAGTATGAATGTTATAAATGAAGTAACATCTATTCCAATTATAAGACCTTTGATTACTTTTGATAAAGATGATATTATTAGATTGTCAAAAGAAATAAATACTTATGATATTTCGATTAAACCATATGAGGATTGTTGCACGGTGTTTGTTCCTAAGCACCCTGCAATTAGACCAAGGCTTAGTTATGTTATAGCAGAAGAAGAAAAATGTAATTTAGATGATTTAGTTGAAAAAGCAGTTTTAGAGATTGTTCAAATTGAAATTGGAATTGATACTAATATAAATGCATTTTTTGAAGATGAAAAATTTGAAATATAAAAAATAATAGTAAATAAATTTATAATATGGTAAAATATGTATTGATAACGGGAGGGTTTTATGGCTGATACAAAAGGTAAAAAAATTGATGAAGTAAAAGAGATAAAAGAAGAAACTAAAGAAGAAGAAATAAAAGAAGTAAAAATTGAAGTAGAGGATGAATATATTCCAGATGCCTTAGATGAAGCAATTGCAGCGGATAGAGAAATCTATGATTTGAATGATGATATTGATATTAAAATTCAAAAGTTAGAAGCTCAAGTTGAAGAATATGAATTTAAACTAGCTGAAACTGAAATAGAAACTATGCCTGAAGAAGAGTATTTAGAAAAAAAACAAATTATCAAAGATTTGTATAAACAAAAGAGAATGTTAAGTAAAAAAACAAAAACTAAATCTGGTTGGGATCAAATCTCAGTTTGGATTATAATCTATGGATTTATTCAATTATTTATTTGTTTACCATATGTACCATATGATATTATAAGCAATTGGATCATTAGAGATGTTTTGTATAGTTTTAGTGATTCGCCAATGGTAATTATAGTATTACTTACAACTTATGCATTTCCGTTTTTAAATGTTATTCTTTCTTGGCTTTTATTTGTTAATGTAGTAAAAAAGAAACTTGATAAAAAAGTATTTTTAGTGATTTTTATACTTCAAATAGTCATTACATTATTCTCAGCATTTTATATTTACTTCAGATGGCTTGGTGATTTGCTTACTAGGTTATAATTATGATAATTACTTCTATTAATAATAACCAGATAAAAGACTTAGCAAAATTAAAACAAAAAAAGTATCGTGATTTATCAAGAAAGTTTATTGTTGAAGGCTATCATTTAGTTGAGGAAGCTTATCAAGCAAATTTGCTTGATACAGTCTTAGCAACAAAAGAATCTGATTTCAAAGCAGGAGTCAATAATATCTTAGTTAGTGAAGATGTTATTTTAAAATTATCTTCTACTGTAACGCCACAATTAATTATTGGAATTGCTAATTATTGTGATTTTGTTGAAGAAGATGCTTCTAAAATTTTAATCTTAGATAATATTCAAGACCCGGGGAATATGGGGACTTTAATTAGAACGGCTTTAGCTTTTAATATAAATAAAATTATTACTTCGCTTGATACTATTGATATTTATAATGATAAAGTAGTAAGAGCAAGTCAGGGTAGTATTTTTAAGATTCCGGTTTTTAAAAAAGATTTAATTGAAGAAATTAAATTTTTAAAAACTAAAGGTATAGTAATTATTGCGAGTACGCTTAATAATAATTCTTTAGATATTAAGGATTATAAAGTAAAAGATAAGTATGCTTTGATTTTAGGAAATGAAGGCGTAGGCATTAAAAATGAAATTTTATCGATAGCTGATATTTCAGTTAAAATACCCATTGAGAAGATTGATTCACTGAATGTTGCAGTGGCTGGAAGTATTTTGTTATACGTTTTGGAAACTAAATAATTATATTCCTTGACAAAATCTTTTAAAAAATGTATTATATATTATGTAAGAATGTTTAACTTTGGGAGTGAGAATTTATTTCTCGCTCCCAATAATTATGAAATAGGCGTAGGTGTGAAATGGATTTAAATAAAATTAATGAGCTAGCTTT
>JAQUUM010000165.1 GCA_028693885.1 Bacilli bacterium | reverse complement strand
CTGCCATTCTCTCTTGAGACTCAGAAATTGCAAGTTCTGTCTCATTTAAACCTTTATACTTAGTCGGAACTTTGTCTAATTGGATTTCTAATCCATCAGCTAATTCTCCAATAGCAACACTAACACCGCCAGCTCCAAAATCATTAGCTTTTTTAATTATTCTAGTTGCTTCTTCATTTCTAAACAATCTTTGCATTTTTCGTTCTTCAGGAGCATTTCCTTTTTGAACTTCTGTAGCTGATTGCTCTAAAGACATATCATTATGTTCTTTTGAAGACCCCGTAGCTCCACCGATTCCATCTCTTCCTGTTCTTCCACCAAGCAAGATTATAATATCTCCATCCTTTGGAGTTTTTCTTACAACATGAGAACTTGGACAAGCACCAACAACGGCACCTACTTCTAATCTTTTAGCAACATATCCTTCATGATAAATCTCTCTTACATAACTAGTAGCTAAACCAATTTGATTTCCATAAGAGGAGTATCCATGCGCTGCTTTTTTTGAAATTACTCTTTGAGGAAGTTTACCTTCAATTGTTTCAGCGATTGGTTTTCTAATATCAGCAGCACCAGTAACACGAAGAGCTTGATACACATAACTTCTACCACTTAATGGATCTCTAATAGCACCACCAATACAAGTAGACGCCCCTCCAAACGGCTCTATTTCAGTTGGATGATTGTGTGTTTCGTTTTTAAACATTAACAACCATTTTTCTAATTTTCCATCAATATCAACATCTATATAAACACTACAAGCATTAGTTTCTTCTGAAACTTCTAAATCAGCTAGATTATCTTTTTTTCTTTCATAAAGCATATTTATCTTAGCCATATCCATAAGAGTTACTGGTTTAGCATCTCTTTGTAAAACATTTCTCATAGATAAATATTTTTCAAAAGCTTTTTTTACTCTTTTATCTTTTATTGAAACATCAAGTTCAGTTTCAAAAGTCGTATGACGACAATGATCTGACCAATAAGTATCCAACATTTTAATTTCAGTTTCTGTTGGCTTTCTATTTTCACCATTAAAATATGTTTTAACCATTTCCATATCTTCAACTGTCATAGCTAATTGAAATTTATCAACTAACTGTTTAGAAGATAACTCATAAAAATCTTCAACAAAATCAACGAATTTAGGCTTTACATCATCACTGTAGTTTAAATCACTTAAATCTTTTTCTCTTGCTTCTATTTTATTAATAAAATATTTTTTTATTTTTTCTATGTCAGACTCGCCCTCTAAAACTATTAACTTACCACTTTTTACAATAGCTTCTGATTTTGCATCAATTAAAGAAATTAATTGCATAGCACTATCTGCTCTTTGATCAAATTGTCCTGGCAAATATTCCATAGCAAAGAATTTGTTATCATTAATATTTAATTCTTTAAAATCATCATAGATTATGTCTAATACTTTTTCTGCAAAAACCAATTTCTTCGCTTGTTCTAGCAATTCTTTTGAAATATTAAAAACATCATAGATATTTATCAACCTAACATTTTTAATATTTTGATTAAGATTACTATTAAATTCATCTAATAAAGCTTTTGCTTCTGTTTGAAATTGAATTTTCTTTTCTACAAATATTCTAAATTTATTCATATTATAATTCTTTATTGCTTTCTAATGATATTTTTTTAATTTTTTCTCTATATTCTAATAGTTTTTTTTGTAGTGAATTATCACTTAAGGCTAACATTTCAATTGCTAACAATGCCGCATTCGCACTTCCGTTAATTGCAACTGTTGCAACCGGAATTCCGCTTGGCATTTGAACGATTGATAGTAAAGAATCAACACCAGCTGTTGACTTGCCTAAGATTGGTACTCCGATTACTGGTAAAACTGTCATTGAAGCAATAACCCCTGGCAAATGAGCTGCTCCACCTGCTCCAGCAATTATAACTTTAACACCAGCATTAATAGCACTTTTAGAAAAATTTGCTACTTCTTCTGGTGCTCTATGAGCACTCATGACTTTTTTTTCATACGAAATATTAAAATCATCCAAAATTTCAAAAGCTTTACTCATAACATCCTTATCACTAATAGAGCCCATAATAATACTTACAACTGGTTTCATAATAATCCTCCTAATATATTAATAAAAAAACATTAACAATAGTTAATGCTTCGGCTTGTTGAAAAATACTCCAATCAAAGAAGTGCAGCAAACAATTTTTGAACTTAAAAAAACTAAATTTCTCATTTTTGCGCCTCCTTTTTATGTTGTATAATACTTAAATTAAAACTAGTAAAGGATATTTTTCACTTATGTTTTCATTTGTAGTCTTAAGATTTACGGCCTTAAGGTAGAAACTCGCTTTCCATATTTAAGCTATTATACAAACGTCTTATTTATGTTTTTATTATATCACTAACTCATTTTTTTTACAAACATATGTAAACATTTACACGATATATTTATTAGCTTAAAAAAAAGCTAAAATATCTACTTTTATAAATATTTTAGCTTATATTTTTATTTACATTTTAACTAAGAAGAAACGAAGTAAGAAAAGAATTGCTAATACTAAAATTACACTATCTTTCTTAAAGAATTCCTTAACATCACCCATTGAACGGATTGCAAAAAGTTTTAAAAATACATATGAAATCATACCTAGAGCAATACCATTTGAAATTGAATATGTAAGTGGCATCATTATTAAAGTTATAAAAGCAGGCACTGCATTTGTAACATCTGTAAAATCAACATCTTTAATGTTTTTAAGCATTAACACACCAACAAACATTAAAGCAGGTGCAGTAGCAACCCCAGGAATAATAACAGCTAATGGCGATAAGAACATCGCTACAAAGAAAAGTCCAGCAACAACAACTGAAGTAAGCCCAGTTTTTCCCCCTGCAGAAATACCAGATGCAGACTCAACATATGTAGTAACAGTTGATGTACCAACTAAACTACCTGCAACAGTTGCAATTGAATCACTCATTAAAGATTGCTCCAATCTTTGAGGATTTCCTTCTTCATCTAACATATTAGCTTCAGTACAAGTGCCTTGAAGTGTTCCTAAAGTATCAAACATATCTACTAAACAAAAAGTAATTACTAACATAATTGCTGATAATAAATTTCCAGTTGTCCAATATTTAAAACCTTGGAAAGCCCCTAATAAT
>JAQUUM010000164.1 GCA_028693885.1 Bacilli bacterium | reverse complement strand
TTTTAAATGCTCTGTAAAATCATTTGAAGAAATAGATTTATAGAAGAAAGCATATTTATACCTTACATTGTAAAATAACTAAATTAGTATCAAAAAGAGCAATTGTATTTTTTCTACTAATTCTGAATTCAATCATTTTTTTAACTATCTGAGGAAAGCCAAGTAGGCTCGAAGCAATCAGTAAATAAATTATAGGGTGCGTAAATCTTGTTAGGGTGCGTGATTTACCATCAAGGGTGCGTAAAATTACCTAAGGGTGCGTAATTGTATCAAAATAGGTAATCAAAGCCATTTAGAATTAATAGGTTTGGTATTAAAACGATTAGTTGTCGCTTTGTTACCAAGCCTTTTTTGTTTTAATATAGATGGTGGGGGAAGATCAACATTTTATATAAGACAAAATAAGGTATCCCATAGAATATAATCTGATTAAAATTTAAAGGATAATAACATGGATTGTAAATGGCGATGTCCCTTTTTTGATGGATTGGTGTACTAATGCATCAAAAAAATGCATAAAAAATTGAATTGACTTAAATGAGAAAAATTGGTAATATATATACAAGTAGCAAAGAGGGAAAAGAATGGGTTATGAAATTAAAAAGCTAGAAATAGCAAGTGCTGAAAAAAGCTCAATCGAGCAAAGAATCAAAAGACAAAAATCCATTGGTTGGGAATTGATTAGTAAAGAGATAATTGATACTGGCATAATGGTTATTGTTTTAAAATTTAGGCGCGAACAAGATACTCCATACTATGACGAACTTGTAAAAATTGAAAGAAAAATTGAAGATTGTTTAGAAGAAAGGCGAGTTGTAGTTCACCATGGATTAATGAAAAACCAAGAAAAGAAAAAAATGCTTTTTGCAAAAGTCATTTTTTTTATCATTTTGTTATTCTTGGGAATTTTTTCATTATTGTTTTCAATTATTTTTATTGGTGCAGCAGTTAGTGAAAAGAATTTTCCGCTTTTTGGTTTGTTTGCTTTGTTTATTATTTTAGCAGTTATATTTTTCTCAATTGCTTCAGCTTTTATGAAGAAAACTATGCCAAGAGGAAGTTTTGAAAGTGATATGCGTAACAATTTCGAATTGCAAGAAATTGAAGATAGAATAATCGATTTATGTAATCAAGCTGATGAAATCAAAAACAAATATAAGTAATTAAATTTTAGGATTCTAAAAAAAGAATCCTTTTAATATGGAAAGGGATTTGAGTGCTAGATTGAAAAAAATAATTTATAGCATTTTAGATTTTGAAAAGAACAATGTAGTTTTGGTGGTGGCTTTAATAGCTAGTATTATAACTGCTTTTTTTGTGCCAGTTGATAAAACATATATAAGTTATTTTGATTTTCCAACGTTTGCTTGTTTATTTTCAACGTTATTAGTAATTTGCGGTTTCGGCAATATCCATTTTTTTGAAAAAGTGTCTAAAGCTATTGTCTTAAAATTTAAAAACACTAGAAACGTAATCTTAGCACTAGTGTTTACTACATATATTGGTTCGATGATTTTAGCAAATGATATGGCGCTTATTACTTTTTTACCTTTAGGTATTTTTGTGATGCGAGCAACTGGTAAAAAAGAATATTTAGCATTTGCTTTCATAATGCAAAATATTGCTGCTAATTTAGGAGGAATGGTAACTCCTTTTGGGAATCCTCAAAACATATATTTGTTTTCGTATTATAATATTGGTACTTTAGAGTTTGTAAAAATAATGGGGCCTGCTTTTTTATTATCTAGTTTTTTAATTTTTGTTTGTGTAATGTTTGTTAAAAAAGATGCATTAATTTTAGTTGATAAGACAGAATATACATTGCCAAAAGTAAAAACTGTTTTCTTAAGTCTTTTATTTGTTGTAGCAGTTGCATTAGTTTTTAGAATAGTTCCATATTATTATGCATTAATTGTAGTAGTACTAGGTATGTTAATAGTTGACTATAAAGCATTTTTTAAAGTCAATTATGGTTTATTGTTTACATTTTTCTTTTTCTTTGTTTTTACTGGTAATTTAGCAAGAATTGAAAGTGTTAATGTTTTTTTTAGTAATTTAGTTTCATATAATACTTTAATTGTTAGTGCTATATCTTGTCAGTTTATTAGTAATGTACCCACTGCAATTTTGTTTAGTAAGTTTACAAGTGATTATGCTAATTTATTAGTAGCTGTAAATATTGGGGGAGTTGGAACTATTTTTGCATCACTTGCTAGTTTAATTACTTTCAGTCAATATAAAAAAGAAGAACCAAAAAAGGTTTTATATTATTTAGGACTTTTTTCTTTAATAAATTTTTTGTTTTTAATTATATTGATAGTTTTTCAAATTTTAATAAGCTAAATAAAAAAAAGCCGAATGGCTTTTTTTATATATCTCTACCGATTACTTTTGCAATTGCTTTTCCTTTTTTCATCAGTTGAGCAAATTTTTTGATTTTTAAAGATTGAGGTCCATCTGATAATGCTTTTTGAGGGTTGTTGTGGACTTCAATTAATAACCCATCAGCTCCTGCAGCAATTGCAGCAAGCGACATCGCTTCAACTAATTCCCAATGACCAGTAGCGTGTGATGGATCAATTACGATTGGTAAGTGTGTGATTTTTTTAAGCAAAGGAATTACTGATAAATCTAGAGTGTTTCTTGTTGCTTTTTCAAAGGTTCTAATACCTCTTTCACAAAGAATAACTTGATTATTTCCTTCAGACATAATATATTCAGCACTCATTAACCATTCTTCAACGGTATTTGATAAACCTCTTTTTAATAGAATAGGTTTATTTATTTTGCCTAATTCTCGAAGCAGTTCAAAGTTTTGCATATTTCTAGCACCAACTTGAATGATATCAACTTGTGCTAAGAATTCAGGTAATTTATCACTAGACATAATCTCTGAAACAATAGGTAGATTATATTTAGCTTTTGCTTTGGATAAGATTTCTAATCCTTGAGTTTTTAACCCTTGGAAAACATAAGGTGAAGTTCTAGGTTTATAAGCGCCACCTCTTAACATTACAGCGCCAGCTTCTTTTATACCTTCAGAAATTTCAAAAATTTGTTCTTCGCTTTCAACAGAACAAGGGCCGGCAATAATAACGATTTTCTCATTTCCGCCTATTTTAATATCACCAACCTTAACGATTGTATCTTGAGGATGAAATTGGCGATTGGCTTTTTTATATGGG
>JAQUUM010000163.1 GCA_028693885.1 Bacilli bacterium | reverse complement strand
CTTTTACATAATAATTTTCAAATAAAAAATGAGGGCTATTTCCTTGTTTTTTACAAAGTGAATTGCTCTCAATTGAATTCATTTACTTATTTAATTTTTCCTACTGCACAAAACAAAATAACCACTAACTTGGCATATTTTTTCAACATTTTCGTAAACCTCTTCCATTTTTTTTATAAAAGATGGAGCCCCTTGTTTCTTTTGAATGACAGCCCATAGCATACCATTTTCCTTTAAATGGTCTTTACCAAGTTCCACTATCTTGTGAACAATCTCTTTTCCTGCTCTAATTGGAGGATTAGTGATTATAAAGTCATATTGTGATACGACATTTTGATACAAGTCGCTTTCCTTAACATCAGCATTAAACACTTTATTGAATTTAATGTTGCGTTTAACCAATTCAACTGCCCGTTTATTAATATCAACCATATCCACCGTGACATCTGGACAACTCTTTGCGATTGCTATTCCAATTATTCCATAGCCACATCCAATATCTAAAATACGACTGCCTTTAGGAAAATCAGGTAAATTGTTTAATAAAACATTTGTACCAAAATCTACTCGTTCTTTACTAAAAACACCTAAATCTGAAAACAGCGTTACTTTAGAACCTCTAAAAGTATATTCCACCTTTTTTTCTATCGAACCTAAACTATCATCATTAGTATAGTAGTGACTCATATTATTCTCCAATACATTACATATTATAATATATAATGGAAAAATTTGCAACTATTTTGTGAAAATTTTTCACATTTTTTTCATTCACTTACATATATTAAAAAGAATGCAATAATCATTGCATTCTTTCAATAACAAATTATTTAATTTGAACAACTGCGCCAGCTTCTTCAAGCTTAGCTTTAATAGCATTAGCTTCTTCAGCTTCGATGCCTTCCTTAACAGCTTTTGGAGCTGCATCAACTAAGTCCTTAGCTTCCTTTAAAGGTAATCCTGTGATTTCACGGATAACTTTAATAACAGCAATCTTGTTTGGTCCAAATTCAGCTAAAATAACATTAACTGTAGAAGGTCCTTCGTCTACAACTTCTGCTTGAGCTCCACCTTGAACAGCAACAGCGGCTGCAGTAACACCAAATTCATTTTCAATTGCTTTAACCAATTCGTTTAATTCTAAAACAGACATTTCTTTTAAAGAATTTAAAAATTCTTGTACATCAATTTTTGCCATAATATTTTCCTCCTGTATAATTTTTACGCTTCTTTTTCAGCTACAGCTTTTACCGCACATGCTAAGTTGCGGATAGGAGCTTGTAGAACACTCAATAACATAGCAAGCATACCTTCTTTGTTTGGTAATCCTGCAAACACTTTTAAATCATTCGCATCCATGAATTTGCCTTCAACGATACCAGCCTTTACTTTTAGCTTCTCGTTTTTCTTGGCGAAATCATAAATAATTTTTGATGCAACTGTCGCATCATTTGAGAAAGCAACGGCACTAGGGCCAACTAAAACTTCTTGAATATGTTCATATCCAGCTTCAATAGTAGCACGACGTAAAATGTTATTCTTGATGACTTTCATTTCAACGCCTTCTTTGTATAACTGATTACGTAAATCAGATACTTCTGCTACAGTCAAACCAATGGGATTAACAAGAACGGCCGATTTAGTTTCTTTAAACTTTTTTAGAGTTTCTTGAACCTGATCAACTTTTACTTTTAATGTTGCTTCTTTCATTCTTTCACCTCCTGGAAAAATAAAACCTCTTTCATATAGACTGAAAGAGGTAAAAAAACTTCTTTAACCTCGGTAGGAAATTAAGCTTATAAGCACCTACTGTCTACAGCAATTAAAACGTATTAAACTATTTTATTTTTATGGTAATATTTAATTCATTTTAGGTTTGATAATTATAACATTGATTCTAGAGAAACCTTAACTCCAGGACCCATGGTTGTAGAAATAGCGACATTCTTGATATAAACACCTTTAACTGTAGCTGGTTTGCTTTTTACAAGTACTTGACAAATTGTCTTAATGTTTTCAGCAAGTTTTTCAGCATCAAAGCTTACTTTACCAACTATAGCTTGAATATTTCCCGTTTTATCAACACGATATTCAACCTTACCAGCTTTGATTTCGTTAACAGCCTTTTCAATATCAGTTGTAACTGTACCAGTTTTTGCATTTGGCATTAGTCCTTTAGGTCCCAAAATCTTACCTAATTTACCTAATTCACCCATCATATCTGGTGTTGCAACAATAATATCAAATCCAAACCATCCACCTTTTATTTTTTCAAGGTATTCAGTATCACCTACAAAATCAGCACCAGCATTTTGGGCTTCTTTTTGCTTATCAGGAATCTTAGTAAGAACTAATACAGTACGAGTTTTACCTGTTCCAAACGGTAATACTATTGCTCCACGCAAATTTTGTTCTGCTTTACGAGGGTCAAGGTTCATTTTAAAGGCTACTTCAACTGTACTATCGAATTTAGTAACGCTTGTTTGTTTAATCAATTCTGCAGCTTCTGTTATTGGATAGCGCTTAGTCTTATCAACTAATTTTGCAGCTTCCAAATATTTTCGACTTCTTTTAGCCATATTTTTTTCCTCCTTAAATGTGGTATAACGGAAATTCCTTCCACAGTTTAAGTTGTATCATTTAACAACTTATTCTTAGTTTAGAAACTTCGTTGATTAGATTTTTACTTTTCAACAACAATTCCCATTTGTCTTGCAGTTCCTTCAATAATCTTTGCTCCAGCTTCTGGTGTATAAGCACTTAAATCCTCTAATTTTGTCTTAGCGATTTCAAGAACCTTATCATAAGAAACAGTAGCAACTTTAATTTTCTTAGCATTTGAAGAACCACTTTCAATTCCAGCAGCTTTCTTTAATAGGTCAGATGCTGGTGGAGTCTTTGTGACGAAAGTAAATGAACGATCCTCATAAATAGTAACAATAACAGGAATTTTGTATCCCATCATCTCCCTTGTCTTCTCATTAAATTGAAGACAGAATTGTTGAGTATTAATACCTGTAGGTGATAATACTGGTCCAACTGGTGGAGCTGGAGTAGCTTTTCCTGCCGCTAATTGTAACTTAACGACTTTCGTAATTTTTTTCGTAGCCACGAGACGCACCTCCTTTTTGTCCGTGATGTGGTATAAAGAGCTTTGCTCTCCCACTAATAATAAAATAGTATACGTGATTAA
>JAQUUM010000162.1 GCA_028693885.1 Bacilli bacterium | reverse complement strand
CAGATAGGACAGTATTCTGGCGGCAGATCTTCGCGAAGATGCCACAGGTCGACATTGTAACCGAGGTCGTCCAGCAGCACATCGATCTGGTGCAACGTTGGGTTGTCGGATTTGCTGTAGAGCGATCCTCGCAACTTGTTAAACGTCGATGGGTCAACGGCCCGGATCAGCCGGATCAGTTCCTGCTTACTGTCCTCCGGCAACGATTCCGACCGGGCAACATAGGCACTGACGATCTCTTTCGAGAAGAGCGCATGCTTCAGATGGTATACGCAGAACGTATGCTGCCGTTCACAGGTCACCATATCATCATCATCTTCCATCACAGAGCCGCAGATCTCGCAGATGTACGAGCTAATTGGTTGCAACCTCAATCTCTGAATTTGAACCATTGTTATATCCTATTTTTCTTTTGTTATTCCCATCTCTTTTATCATAATACTCATCATTTTGAAGAGATGAATTCTTACTTTGAGAAAGCGCTAAAAGATTACCTAAAGAATTTGTAAGTGCCTTCTTTTCTTCATTACTATAATCTCTAAAATGATTTTGCCAATAAAAATGGTTTGCTTGTTGTGGGTATATATGCTCAATTGAAATATGATCTTTAGCGTTTTTGGTAAATGCTCTCCAATCATTTATTTTTACAACAAATGTTTTTTCTGATAATGACATTTCATACTCAAAGAAAAAGTATGATCTTGAGTTCCAACTATAATACCCATCATAATTTTTAAATAATGCTGTCATTCTATTAATAAATGATCCTACAGCACCACTTATGTTATTATCAAAGTTTTCTTGTAACTCAGATATTACATCTTCAACGCTAACCTCATCCTTTAATAATTCTCTTGCTCGATTGTATGTTTCTGAACTTCTCCAATTACTACGATATTGACCCATTCTAAAGAAAAGAAATATTGTTTTTTCTATTACCTTGAAAAGTCTAATTCTATCAAGGGAATTAATTTTAGGATTAGCAAATGATGCAACAACCATAGTTCTAAAATAATTAATACCTACTCTATTTAATTTATTAACCCACTTTTTCTCTTCTTCGTTCATAATACTTCCAGATTCTTCTGGATTGTTTGAATAATACCAATATTTAGAAATTGATTTTAAGCTTTCAATATAATTTTTTATATCTATTGGTTGTAGTTTTCCTTCATACACTTCAACAATCTTTTCTTCTTTAATATCTTCATCATCATAATCATATTCAATATCTTCATCTAAGATTACTTCTCTTTTCAGACCAAAAACTGCTTTAGGAGTGAAATGTTGGCCAAGTAAGAATTTAATATAGTCATCGCCCTTATTTCTTGAATATTTAAAAAATAGTGTCCAGTGATTTTTTAAATAAACATCATCATTTAATGGAAATTCTTTATTTCTGCCTAATTGATAATAAACTTCTTTCCATGCATCGTTAATGTTTTTTCTTAATTCGTCTTTGGAATACTTATCTAAAACAAAATCATCATAAGTCGTACTTAAATAGATTAATCTGTTTTTTAATATTTCAAGGTTTGATAACTTTTTACCTCTATTATTCATAGTTTCAAAAGCAATAAACACATCAAAATCATCTGCAATGTCATGAATGTTAAATTGAAGATTATTAACTAACTTATTATAAAGAGTTTCAAACCCCTCTATACCGTTTTTATCAAAAAACTCCTCTATTTGTTTATCAAAATAATTTTTTGCATATTCTAAATTTAATGTATAAAATGTTTCCTGCGTTTCACTTGGAGCACTTTCACCTAAGATATGATAACGCAAATAACTAAAACTTGGATTATTATTCTCATAACCAAACTTATAAGCTTTTAAAATTTCATAAGGAAGTTTAGTTTCGACAATATATCTACTTTTGATTTGTTCTAAAGAATCTCCAGTTAAATAATTAATTTCTTTTGATTCAGCAAATTTCAGTAAACTATTTAAAAATATAACAAATGTTGTAAGTCTTTGTTGCCCGTCAACAACATGATAAGCTCTGTATCTTTTTTCTCTTATTATCCAATGAGCATCTTCCCATTTACTATAAACATCTTCTTTAACTTCTTTAAGTGAAAGCATACCAATATAATGGTTTCTATCAGGAGTAAGATTATCAATGTCTTCCCAAAAATCTTCTAATTGCCTATGCCCCCAGGCATAACCTCTTTGATAATCAGGTATTCTAAATATTTTTTTATCAAATAATTCAGATAATGATTTTAGCGAATTCACAGTTACCACCTCTTTGTCTCTCTACCATTTATTATACTATAAATAAATGGTTATATCTTTAAAAACTATGATTTAAGAGTTCGACTTCCTACCATGAAATGGTATAAAATGCATAAAAAAACTGCTTTAGATATGTAATTTTATCTATAGCAGTTTCTATTTTAGTCTTTATTTTTGGCTTTATAAAGCCATTTTTAATAACTTACTAATCAAAGATAAGTTTGGAGCCACTGTCAACCCTAATCGGATTGGCTTAATAGAACCAAAAAACCTTAACTGGTTAATTTATTCCGTTTTTGGGTAATTGCGTGTAAACAGTGGTAACCGTGGGTAATCAATGGTAAATATGCGACAGTCACTAACTGGTTAATTTATACCAACTTTGCGTAAATAAGAGTAAATGGGGGAACCTTTGGGAGTCCTTTTTTTGTGTCTTTAGTTCAAATCCGACAGGCAAGGTGAGTTCAAACTATAATGGGTTCTTAAGACTTTAACATATTTTAATGTACAACAGACTTGCTTATAATACTTTTTGAAGGTATAAACAAAACAACTTTCTATCAATTAGATTGTAAATTCAATTCGAAAGGTGTTTTATTTATGAATAAAGTTATTAAAGTTATCCATCCTATAAAAGGGAAATTAGAGGGTGATGTTTATACACCCAAGCCGAAGAAAAAGGTTGCTGCTTATGCTCGTGTATCTACTAATTACCAAGACCAAATAAATTCATATATAGTTCAATGTGATGAATATACAAAAATGATTCAATCAAATCCAGATTATATGAACTGATATCAAAGTACAGGTTTTTGGTATCAGTTCAGCATTTTGCAAATAAAACAGTCCATTATTGACGGAGCACTCAAAAATCGCTTCACTATTGTTATAATTTAAAACTATTGGAGCACCTAACGAACTCCGCGCACTTTCAAAATGAAATGCAGAGTA
>JAQUUM010000161.1 GCA_028693885.1 Bacilli bacterium | reverse complement strand
AACGAAGTTTTAGAATTAGCTTATAAAGATATGAAAAATATAACAGAAAAACAAGTTTATTCTTTAGGTGTTTTAGCTCATGATTATTTTAATAAAAGAAATATTAAGACAGATGCTGAGTATTTACATGTTATGAATAGACCTATTCTAGCAAATGCTAGGCAAATGATGTATAACATGATAGAACTATACGATGATGATATAGTTGATGAAGTAAAAATTGCATATACTTCGATGAAAAACTTGAATGATATTAAGGCGGTTGTTGAAACGGTGTTGCCAATTGATACTGATGAAAGCCAAGATGAAAATAATTTTAAAGAATATCAAAATCTAGAGTACACATGTGATCATAATGAAACAATAGCTGTTATTGTAAGACAATATATTTTAGGAACAATCTACTGTGCTTTACTTCAATCAGAAGTAGCAGAACACTACCATAGAATGGTAGCAATGGATAGTGCTACTAGAAATTCTGGTGAGATTTTAAATAAATTAAAATTAGAATACAATAAGATAAGGCAAGAAAAAATTACTAAAGAGATTACAGAAACAAGTTCATCAAGAATAAGGACGGAATAAAATGGATGGTAAGGTTTTACAAATAATAGGACCGATTATAGATGCTATCTTTGAAGATGGCGATATACCTAAAATCAACGAAAAATTAGTTGTTTATTTAAACGACCAAAAGTCAATTGCAGTTGAAGTATACTCACATCGAAGTAAAAATGTTGTTAGATGTGTAGCACTAGAACCAGTTGAAGGATTAACTAAGGGTGCTAAGGTTGTAGCAACAAAAACACCTATATCAGTACCAGTTGGTAAGGCTACCTTAGGAAGGGTATTAAATGCTTTAGGTGAGCCGATTGATAAATTAGGGAAAATTGAAACTGATGAATATTGGTCAATTCATAGAAATGCTCCACCATTTCATGATATAAAAACTGAGGTTCAAGTATTAGAAACAGGAATCAAAGTAATAGATTTATTAACACCGTATTGCAAGGGTGGGAAAATTGGTCTTTTTGGTGGTGCAGGAATTGGTAAAACAGTTTTAATCCTTGAGTTAATTAGAAATATTGAAAAAGCTCATGGTGGATATTCAGTATTTACTGGAGTTGGTGAAAGAAGTAGAGAAGGCTTTGATATGATTAAAGAAATGACAGCAAGTAATGTCATTAAATCAACTTCATTAGTTTTTGGCCAAATGAACGAACCTCCAGGTGCTAGAATTAGAGCTGCGTTTACTGGTTTAACAATTGCAGAATACTTTAGAGACAAATTAAAACAAGATGTTTTGTTATTTATAGATAATATATTTAGATATATTCAAGCAGGTAGTGAAATCTCTGCCTTATTGGGTAGAATGCCATCAGCTGTTGGATATCAACCGACTTTATCAACTGAAATTGGAAAATTAGAAGAAAGAATTTGTAATACTAGAAACGGCTCAATCACATCAATTCAGGCGGTTTATGTTCCGGCTGATGATATTACTGATCCTGCACCAGCTACAATATTCTCACATCTTGATGCAACAACTGTACTATCAAGAACTATCGTTGAACAAGGAATCTATCCTGCTGTTGATCCGCTTGCTTCAACATCTAGAATTCTAGAGCCTAGAATTGTTGGCCAAAGACATTATAGAGTAGCTCGTGAAGTCCAAGAAACACTTCAACGTTATAAAGAACTTCAAGATATAATTGCAATTTTAGGGATGGAAGAATTATCTGAAAAAGATCGTTTGATTGTTACAAGAGCTAGAAAACTTCAAAGATTTTTCTCACAAAGCTTTTTTGTGGCTGAAGGGTTTACTGGACAAAAAGGTAAATATGTAAAAAAAGAAAAAACAATTGCTGGTTGCGAAGCTATTTTAAATGGGGATTTAGATAAAGTGCCTGAAAGTGCTCTTTTATATATAGGTGAAATTGAAGAAGCATTTAAAAAGGTAAAATCATGAGTGAAAAAACTTTTGAGGTAAATATAATTACTCCAGAAAGAAACTTTTTTAAAGATCAAGTTGATATGATTACAGTTGAAACTATTGATGGTTCTTTAGGTTTGCTAAAGAATGCTTCTGATCAAGTAATAGCATTAGTTCCTGGGGGAATTAAAATAACTAAAGATGGTTCGGTTTTAACTGCTTCATATGGCAATGGTTATATAAAAGTAAAGAATGGTATTGTTGTGATGCTAGTAGAAACCGCTGAATGGCCTAGTGAAATTGATCCTTCGAGAGTAAAAGATACAATTGCTGAAAATGAAGATATAATAAGATTTAAAAAAGCTCATTATGAGCATACTTGGGGTAAGTCTAATATAGCAAGAGCTCTAGCTAGACTTAAAGTTAAAAATAAAGACGAATAAAATTTCAAATGAATTGGAAATCCAATTCATTTTTTTACTCTACGTTTCGTAGGTTTACAGAAAATTAGATTTAGTATATAATTGTCAGTAGAGGTGAATGAAGTGGATTCTTATGTAACTGGTTCGATTATTAAAACGCTTAGATTAAAGAAAGGTTTAACTCAAAAGGAATTGGCAGATAGAATTAATATTTCTGAAAAAGCTATTTCAAAATGGGAAACAGGAAAAGGATTACCTGATATTTCTTTGTTAGAATCTTTAGCAAAAGCTTTGGATATTTCAGTAGTTGAATTATTTAATGGTGAAGAAATCATTAATTCAAATAAAACTGCTAATATGCTTAAACTAAAATTTTATGTTTGTCCTATTTGTGGGAATGTTATTACATCTATAGGAGAAGGTGTTTTTTCATGTTGTGGTAATAATTTGATTATTCAAGAGGCTGAAGTTGATGATGATTTAGGAATTGAAAAAATGGATGGTGGATTATTTGTTCATAAAAATCATGAAATGACAAAAGAAAACTATATATCGTTTTTTGCTTATGTTAGTAGTGATAAATTTCAATTTGTTAAAATGTATCCAGAACAAAATGCTGAAGTAATGTTTAGAAGCGTGGGGCATGGAATAATTTATTATTATAATAATAAAGAAGGTTTATTTAAAAAAAGAATTTGAATATATATTAAAAGTATGTTTATAATGTAAACTTTATTCAAAGATATTGACTTTAAATATCGCTTATGCTAATATTTTTTCAAATGGAGGAAATAGTAATGAAAAAAATCATACTAATGGTTTCTTTTTTATTTGTTTTAATTGGTTTAGTGG
>JAQUUM010000160.1 GCA_028693885.1 Bacilli bacterium | reverse complement strand
AACAAAACCCAAATTTACATCTTAAGTAAATCAATGATTTTTGTTTTGCTAACATTCCTACAAAGAAAATAACTCATCAAAAATGAATAACCTAAAATCAATAATCCAAAACTTAAAAAACTTAAAAAATAATATAGTAAATTAATTTCAAACTTAACACTAAAAACATTCTCAACTATTGCTATTTTATCATTTATAACAATTGTTAAAACAATGGCTCCAGTTAATGAAAAAACAAAAGAAATCAAAAGTCCTA
Organism: Bacilli bacterium; assembly: GCA_028693885.1. GTDB lineage: Bacteria > Bacillota_I > Bacilli_A > ML615J-28 > CAG-698 > JAQUUM01. The sequence goes on along the minus strand of JAQUUM010000160.1, from coordinate 2,951 downwards.
ATATACTCATAAAAGAAATCTCAATAAAATAAAGTTTATTAATGCTCTTTTTATTTAAACCAACCGCTTTTAACATTCCAAAATAACTTCTTCTATTATCAATAGAATATTTTGAATAGTTATAAAGATTAAGTAGTGTTACAGCAAACACTACACTACTAACTATTAAAATTGCTAAACTAATAAACCTAATAAATGGGATAGTTTCATAATAGTTACAAAACTCACTACTACAAATGTTTTCCATCCACATATTTAAACTAAAATTAGTATCAGGTAAAATTGTTTGTTCGATATAATATCCAAGAACACTTAAAGCCTCTATTTCTTTATTTAAACTCTGAAACTGAATTATTGAATTAAATTCTTGTTTTTTTATCCGATTATTGTTAAAGCCATTTGGAAAAAACACTTTTCCATCAGCCATAGCTGATGTATGATATTCTTCTAGTGTTTTTTCATATACAACTTCTCCTTCATTTATCTCTGGAAAATAATAATTACTACTACTATCATATAAACTGTTTATATTGAACAAAAACATTGCTGAGTTAGAATAACCACTTCTTGAATGAGAATCATATATTCTAGAATTAAAAACTCCAGCGATTATATAATCTTCAAACAAATTAACCGATTCACCTAATAAAGCTTCTCCATATGCTTCACCTTCTGAATCAAAAATACTATAAATCTTATTTTGAAGATTCATTTTAACAGTTATACTTTTACCAATAACTTCATTAGCTATTAAACCAAGTCTCTCTACCGCACTTGAAGATATTAAAATTTCATTAACATTTTCACTTAAAGGCTCACCTTCTAAAATAGCATTACCATATTTCATATCTTTTAGATATTTTTCTTCTGCATTAGTAAAGGCTCCCGTAGATTTTTCTAAATCAATAAAATCTATATATTCATACATAGACCTACCCATATAATCTGTTATATCTTGAAGAAAATGCTGTTCTTCTTCAACATAAAATTCTAATGATGAATAAGGCATATATATTCTTTTATAATTAATATAGTCTTCTACACCTTCCATTTCTTCATGCATCGAAGAATATTCATAATTAATTTGAGAATTAATATCACCACTATCACCATAATAAATGTTAAAAGATGTTAAAACTTCGTTTTTAACAAAAGCACTAGTAACACCTAAATTAAACCCTAAAAATATAAACCCTACTAACACCAGCAAAGTCAAACTAAACGCAAAACCAACAATAATATTTCTAGTTTGTTTCGGATGGCTTTTTATACTATTCTTTGCTAGTCTTATACATTCTTTTGTTTTCATCATTTTACCTCGTTAATAACTTCTAATGGCGCGCTTTTATAAACGCCATTCAAAGTAGTTCTTGAAAATAAATAAGTAAAAATAATAAAAAAAACAATGTTAATAAAAACAGTATAATAAGGCATTATAAAACTAGGTGCAACTGTATTATCCTCAAAAGAATAATTTAAAACTACTATAACAGTATCAACAACAATGTTTTTCATTAATTCTAAATTCATTAGTAGTGTTATAAAAGCAAGCACACTACCTAAAACTATTATAAAAAACCCTTCATATAAAACAATCCATAAAACATCTTTATTTTTTAATCCAAGTGCTTTTAATAAACCAAAAAACTTTTTATTTTTATCAATAGAAATAGTTAATGTATTACTAATACTACCAACAGACATCAAAATAAGAATAATTCCCAATACCAAAGCAAAAGCAATAATAAGATAATTCATTATATATGCTTTATAAAATTGATCTAATAAAGAAGCATCAGTTGTAGTAGAGACCATTCTATCAACAACAAATCTAGGTTTTTCATCAGGTACAACTGACTTAACTTCATTTCTTAATTCATCTAATTTTAGAATGCATTCTTTAGCATTAAACTCATTTTGATAATTATAATGAATTGTAAAACCATTAATTTGACTTATGTTATTAATAAAATATGTCATATCAACAAAATACTCCGCTCTTATAGAAATAGTCTGACTTTCATTACCATAAAAATCATTCCATTCTAAAAAACCACCAACAATAAAAGTATAGTCACTTCCTTCATACTCTATTATATATTCATCACCTATGTGGTATTCTTGATTATAACTAGAATTTAAATAAACTATATTAGTATTTGAAATAGCACTACTTGGTTTTTCTCCTTCAACAATTACATAATTTATTTCATTAAAATAATTATAATCAAACATTGTAATTCTACTAGAACTAAAACCAAAACCGATAGCACTAGTTTCAGAAATATTGGTAATATAATCTTTATTTTCTTCAAAAACATTTTTTAATAAACTAATTTCATCTAAAGTAATATCTTCTGCATTTGAATGCGTTATTTCAATTTCTTGATTTGCTAATTTATCTGTTTGAATTTCATTCATGTTTCCAACAAAAGAAATCCCAAGTGCTAATATGCCCATAACCATTAAACCAATCACATAAACAATTATTAAAGTAATAATTGATCTCGATTTATTTTGTTTAATGTTATGCCATGAAAGTTTTAATTTATCAATAAATTTCATTTGAATAAATCCTCATATCTATCACTATAATTACAACTTACAACACCATCTTTTATTTCAATTAAATTATCAGCGTATTTAATATCATCTAAATCATGAGTAACTAAAATAACAGTTTTACCAGATTCTGAAATTCCCTTTAATATCTTCATTACTTCTTCACCATTTTGAGTATCTAAATTTCCGGTTGGTTCATCCGCTAAAATAATTTCAGGGTCATTTATTAAAGCTCTTGCAATACAAACTCGCTGTTTTTGTCCACTTGATAAATCAGATGCTTTTTTATAAATCTTATCTTCTAACCCAAGTTTAATTAATATCTCTTTAGCTTTAGTTTCTCTTTCAATCCTATCAACTCCAGCAATTGTTAAAGGCATAGCCACATT
>JAQUUM010000159.1 GCA_028693885.1 Bacilli bacterium | reverse complement strand
TTTAATGGTATTGGGTATTTAAATAGCGCTTTAATAGATAATAATTATATTATAGAAAAAGATGGGGATTATAATTTTAAACTTTTGAGTAATACAAATGATGAAGTTATAATAAGTTTCAGTGTTAGTGATTTGTGTTATGATACAAAAGATTATCAAGATGCAGTAGATTATTCTAGTTTTGTTGAGATAAGTAATACTGCTAGTAATGATATTAATCATATCATTACTTATGGAGAAACTGTATTAGATAATCAACCATCTAGCGGGCTTGAAAAAATATTTTTCATTTTAACATTCATTTTAATAGGTGGGTTAGTAGCTGTTTTTTTTCCTTTTAAAGGTAAAATAGTAATAGTATTAGTAATGGTATTTATGTTTGTTGGCTATCAAAATTTAAATGCTCAAAATATTTATCAAGATAAAGAAACAGCGGTTAGTGATATAGTAATATATGAGGCTGTTGATTATAAGGTAAAGTCAAGTTTTGATAAAAGACTAAGTGTGGAAATCTTTGAAAGTGGAGAACTTAAAAACACGATTGACTTAGGAAGTGTTTATATAAATGTAAAAGTATTTGAATTAGAAGAAAAAATTGTAGTAATGTATTTAGATCAGTTAGGCTTTTTATACAAAATCGATATAAATACTATTGAGGAAAATTTTACTAAACAAAAAATTGGTGAGAGTAGATATGCAAGTAATGTTGATTGGCTCGAATATGATACAAAAATATATTTAGTTGGTCAAGTTTTGGTAACAGGGAGCGAATTTGAATCAGTGATTGCTGATAGAAATATAGCTTCAAAAAGTGCGGTTGTATTAAGGTTTTCAAACGATTTAAATTTAGAAACAGTTAATATATTTGGTGGACAAGAAGATGAAAGTTTCACATCTATTACTATTTTGAATGATAATTTATATATTCTTGGTGAAAAAGATTATCTTGCGGGTGGTGATTTTGGAAACGGAGGAGCTGCTGACAAATGCAATATGGTTCTTGCGAAACTATCATTAAATTTAGAGTTAATAGATTATAAAGTTATATTGACTGATAATAAAAGTTTAAAGGTATTAAATTTTGAAGATGATATTGTAGTAGTAGGTGATAATGTAATCGCCTCATTCAATGAAATGTTATACTGTAATTACTATGTTGAAGTTCTTAGTATAAATAAAGCTTTTAAAACTAAAAATAATAAAATATTGGTTTTAGAGAATGATTATTTAGCATTGTATGATCCTTTTACTGCTGTAAGAGAAGAAACGTTTGAAATATCTTTTGGTGATTATCAAGTAATTTATTTTAGTGATTTTGAAAATTTAAAGTTGTATTATTCTTTAGATCAAGTATATTTAAGAGAAATAGAGATTTATAATTTAGATAATTATGATTCAGAAGTTATTTATGATTTAGAAGAAGATAAAAATCAAGTAATGGGATTATTTAGAGAAACTAGTTTGGTTGAAGTAGTTAATACTGAGTATTTTAATGAAAATATTTTCGGTGAGTATTTAAGTGTAAAAAGATATAAATCAGGTACTTTAGATAATTTAGAATTAGAGAAAAAAATACTTGTTCCTTTAAGAGTGAATGTAAGAGAAGGAGAAGTATATCCATTAGACTATAACTTGTTTTTTTCTGGTAATGCAACTTTAAACGGTGAAAATGTTGAAAATAATCATGCAGTTAAAAAAATAAATCAAAACAAATTAATTTTAAGTGGTGTAAATCAAACTCATGAAGTAAATTTTTTGATAGAAAATTTAGCAATTAAATATAGTGATGATTTTTATGTAGACTGGGATTATGAATTTTTTAAAAATCAAGCTGTTATTATTAATATAGAATTATCTATGTTAACAGAATGGGAAGTAAAAGGGTTTATTGTTAATGATGCTTTTGAAACTAACTTTACTGTTGATGGTAATTTAGTGACTCTTGAATTACCAAGTTATGCAGATAGCGGAGTTTATAAACTACATATTTCAAAAGCATATTTAGAAAAAGATAGTTATAAACAAATTTTAAACATTAATAAATATTTGAAAATTAGGATTTTAAAAGATTTTGTATCTTTAAACTGCAGTATAGAAAATGAAAAATTAAACATTAGTTTAATTGATTTAGAAAGGTGCTCAAGGTATTTAGAAATAAATTTAGTTTCAAGTGTAAGCAATTATAAAAAAAGAATCCCCTTTTTTAATCAAATGATAAATTTAGATGACTTAGAAAATACTAACTATCAAGGTAGTATTAGTTTGCTTTGTGATTATGGAAATAAAGAGTTAGTTGCGATAGAACTCGCAAAAATCTCATTAGATTCTAAAGATTCTCATAACATCGCAAGTCTTGATATTACTAAGAGTACTAATTATTTAGAAGAGTTTAGTCTTGATTTTAAAACCTCTACTTTAACTAGTGTTACTAGTGGTAATAGTTTAATTGATTTAAGTCAAAGTGATTTTGAAGTAAAAACAGTAGTAATAGCACTATTAGGTGCTTTTTGTAGTTATTTTATTATCTTGGTGATTAAAAAGAAAGTTATAAAAAAAGTGTAATTTGTTACACTTTTTATTTTGTTTATTGGGGATTTATTGCTAAAACTTAAGAATTATGCTATACTATTTAATAGATTTATAATTTATAATTTAGTAGGTAAAATCATGGATTTTGTTAATCTTTACATTCAAACTGAATATAGTATGCTTAATAGTACAGTTAAAATAAGTGAACTTATTTTGAAAGCTAAGGAATATAATTTTAATTCTTTGGCGATTACTGATACTAATATGCATGGGGCTATAAAGTTTTATGAGGCATGTGAAAAAGCCAGTATAAAGCCGATTTTCGGCCTTAAAGCTCATCTTGAGTCAAGGTTTAACACGGATTCATACATTTTATTTTTTGCTAAAAGTTTAATAGGATATCAGAATTTATTAAAAATTGCTTCAAGAGAAAGTTTAAGTATTTTAAATTTAGAATTTTTAAAAGGCAATAATTATGATCTTATTACGGTAATTCCTTCCGATGAGAATGAAGTTGTTAAACTGCTTTATAATGATAATTCTAATAATGCTTTAGAGTTGCTTAATGAATATAAAGAAACATTTAAAGAGTTATATTTAGGTTGGGATTTTCAAAATGAAAAGAATGTAAATAACGCTAGAGATGTCTTTAATTTTTTTGAAAAAAATAAAATTAAGAAAGT
>JAQUUM010000158.1 GCA_028693885.1 Bacilli bacterium | reverse complement strand
ATAAAAGTTTTTAATGTTTTTGAATGGCTATTAAGTGATAAATATATTATTTAAAAAAATTTTTATATAACAAAATAGTAAAAATATCTTGTAAAGAACAAAATCTTATGTTATACTACCATAGGTTAAGAGATTAACAAACACATTGTTCCGCTGCTATAATAAAATAGTTATGAACATTGGAAGAAGGAGTGTGAACAAAATGAGTCAAGCATTAATCAAATCAATTACTAATGACTATTTGCGTGCAGAAGTTCCTGAATTCCGTCCTGGTGATAACGTAAAAGTATACGTTAAAATCAAAGAAGGAACCAGAGAAAGATTGCAGGTATTTGAAGGTTTAGTGATTAAAAGACGTGGAAGTGATATTAGTGAAACTTTTACAGTGCGTAAAATGTCTTCTGGAATAGGCGTTGAAAGAACTTTCCCTATTCATACACCAAACGTAGAGAAAATTGAAGTTGTTCGTCGTGGTAAGGTTCGTCGTGCGAAACTTAACTACATTCGTACATTATCAGCAAAAGCAGCTCGTATTAAAGAGCGTAGATAGAAAAAGGCCATTTGGCCTTTTTTTTATTTATGAAAAAGATTATATTTATTTTCATAATCTTCTTGAAAAAAATAATAATTGTGTTATAATAAAAATGTATTGCGGAAACGAGGTGTTTAGTATGAACCAAACAAAAATATATGATGTTGCAGGTGCTGCGGGTGTATCACTGGCTACAGTTTCTAGAGTTCTTAATCATCCAGAAAAAGTAAAAGAAGCAACAAGAGACAAAGTTTTAAGAATTATTAAAGAAAAAGGTTATAAACCAAATGCTAACGCAAGAGGCCTTGCAAGTAGAAGATCAACTACAGTAGCTGTAGTTGTACCTAATATTTCAAGATCTTCAGTAGCTGAAATGATTCAAGGAATCGTTGATGCTGCAAAAGAGTATGGTTATACTATTAGACTTTTTGTTAGTGAAGAATCTTCTTCACAAATTGATATGTGGGGAGATGTAATTGCAAGTAGTGTCGATGGTGTATTGTTTATGAATGACCAAATGACTAGTGAACTTTATAAACAATTAGAACTTGCTCCTGTACCAGTTGTATTTGTTAATTCAATTTCTGAAAGAAAAGGTTTAGGTGGCGTTAGAATTGATTATGAAGAAGCTGCTTATAAAATAACTAAAGAAATGATTAATCGTGGAAATAAAAGTATTATGTTTATTAAAACAGGACATAAATATTCAGTTAATGAGATGAAGGAAAAAGGTTATATCAGAGCTATGAATGAAAGCAAATTAACACCTGATATAGTAACTTCAAGTGGGGATATTGACATTAATGAAGTTCAATTTCAAGAGATTTTAGGTTGTAGGATTCCTGATGTTGCTATGGCGGTAAGAGATTCAATAGCAATTTCATTTATGAATATTGCAAGCAAAAGAGGAATTAAAGTTCCAGAACAACTACAAGTAATTGGTTTTCAAAATACTAGATATGCATTACTTTCAAATCCAAAATTAACTTGTGTAGCTATTCCGATTTATGATATTGGAAATAAAGCAATGAGTTACTTAACTCAACTTATGAAGAATGATGATGAAAGTGTTGCGAAATCTGAGGATGTAATCGTAGATTATAATATTGCATGGAGAGAATCTACTAGATAAAATAAAAGTCCTTAACGGGACTTTTATTATTTGAATTTTGTCTTAAAAGGAGAAAAAAATGAAATTAATAGATGAATTAAAATGGCGTGGTTTAATCTATGACATTATAGATGAAGAGAATCTAACAAAAAGATTAGAAGAAAAGCCAATTACATTATACTGTGGTTTTGATCCAACTGCTGATAGTATGCATATTGGTTCTTTATTACCCATAGTTACTTTAGTAAGGTTTCATAATGCCGGGCATAGAATTATTGCTTTGACGGGTGGTGGGACTGGATTAATTGGGGACCCTAGTGGCAAGAAAAATGAAAGAAGTCTAAACTCAGTTGAGGTAATTAAAAAATGGGGTATGAGTTTTAAAGAACAGTTTTCAAGATTTATTCCTTTTAATAATCAAACAGCTTTTAGTATTGATAATTATGATTGGTTAGGAGAAATGAAAGCTATTGAATTATGGCGTGATTATGGAAAGCATTTTAATATTAATTATATGCTTGCAAAAGAAAGTGTTAAATCTCGTCTAGATACTGGTCTTACATATTTAGAGTTTTCCTATATGATTATGCAATCAATTGATTTTTTAAAAATGTATCAAAATGAAACTTTAAAATGTGAAATGCAAATTGGTGGTCAAGACCAATGGGGAAATATTACAGCTGGGATGGAATTAATCAGAAAAATTGAAGGACCAGATGCCAAAGTATATGGTCTTACAATGCCATTAATTACAAAATCAGATGGAACTAAATTTGGCAAAACTGAAAGTGGTGCTATCTGGTTAGATAAAGAAAAAACATCTCCTTATGAGATGTATCAGTTCTTTATTAATACAGCAGATGCTGATGTTATTAAATTTTTAAAATATTATACTTTTTTAACTAAAAAAGAAATTGAAGATTTAGAAGAAAGTGTTATAAAAGAAGCTCATTTAAGACTTGCTCAAAAAAGATTAGCTGAAGAAGTGGTAAAATTAGTCCATGGTGAAGAATCTTTAAAAGAAGCAATTAAAATTACTAATGCTCTTTTTAGTGGCGATTTAAAATCTTTAACAATAAAAGAAATTAAAGAAGGATTTAAAAATTTTTCTTTTGTAGAGATTTCACTTGATTTAAATATAATTGATGCTTTGGTTTTAACAAATGCAGCATCTTCTAAAAGAGAAGCAAGACAATTCTTAAGTAATAATGCAATTTATGTCAACGGAGATATTGTTACTGATTTTGAGGCTGTTGTAAAAAAAGAGAATGCTTTTGGAAATGAGTTTAGTGTTATAAGACGTGGGAAAAAGAATTATTATATAATTAGACATAACTAAAAAAAATAGGAGTTGACTCCTATTTTTTTATTCTGTTAAATCCCATTTTCTTATAAACTTTTTCGATCTTTCTTTGAGCAAGTACGCTTGCTTGTTTATAACCTTCGTCTAAAATATTGTCAAGTTCATTTGAGTTTAGTAAAGCATTATATCTATCTTGTACTTTTTGAATTTCATTTGCTACAATTTCAGCTAAGTCACCTTTAAAGTCACCATAGCCTTTGCCTAAGTATT
>JAQUUM010000157.1 GCA_028693885.1 Bacilli bacterium | reverse complement strand
TTCTAAATTGATATTCTTGATTGCATATTCACTTGATTTAGGGTATTTAAATGAAACATTGTCAAATTTAATAACTTCAATTTCATTTAGTTTTACAGGGGTAATTGGCTTATCAATAGCAGGGACAGCATTTAATATTTCATTAAATCTGTCTAAAGATACGCTTGATTGTGATAATGCAGTGATTTGATTACCTAAAGATAATAATGGACCAGCAAACATACCAAGATATAAATAAAAAGTTATAAGCTGTCCTGGTGATAAAGATTGTTTCATTATAAAGTATGCCCCAAAAGACAAAGCAATTCCTTGACTTATTAAAGTTATAATTTGAAAAGAGGGGCTTATGACTGACTGCATTAAAATTGATTTGCGTTCTATTTTATACACAGTATTTGCTGAATCATCTAATTTTTGCTGATCTTTGATTTCATTAGTAAATCCTCTAATCATCTTTACATTAGCTACGCTTTCCATAACCAAATTATTCAAATGACTATGCTCATTTCTTACTAAACGCCAGTTTCTAGAAATCTTAGGTCTTAAATAAAGTATTAAAACTAAGATTAAAGGTAAAGGAATAACTGACAATATTGTAAGCCTAGGGTTAATAATAATCATTTGTACACTAACAACAAGAAGCATTGTTATAGTATCTAAAATCGAAAAAACTAGATGCGTAGAAGTATTCGCTACCATTCTATTATCTCCCATTGCTCTAGAAATTAAATCCCCAGAATGATACTTTTCAAAAAAATCACCATCTTGTTTAAAAATGCTCTCTAAATAAATGTTTTTCAATTTATAAAATAATGAATGATACAAATTACCTAGCATTATTTTTTTAAGAAGCGAAGTTGTATAAATCGAAATAGTTACTCCTAGCATCAAAAAAAATATTTGATAAACAAAAGTTTTTGAAAGAGATTGATAAGTAATTTTATCAACAAATTGGCCTATTATACTAGGTGGAATGGTGACTAAATAAGTGTATGCAATTGAGACTACACCTATAATTATATATTTAATTAAATTTCGTTTAAAAAACCATTTTAGTTCTACAAAAAATTTAAACATATTATTCCCCTAGCCATATGTAATTATAACACAAATTAATATTTTTTCCATAGTTAATTAAAATTTTAAAAACCTCTAAATAAAGAGGTTTTAAATTAGCCCAGAGAGCCGTTATTGCTATGTGAAACCTGAATTTCACACGGTGGAAATCTCTTTTTGCATTTCTTCGGGATTCTTACGTTAATAAGCGTTCACACCCAAAATACCTCGACTTCCTAAATTAAATTGTTCGGTTCGCATATTTGCAAAAAAGCGAACTCTCCAGGTAATTATATTATACTTTATTTATTTTTTATTGTCAATTTATCAACATTAAATCTAGCCCTTTACAAAAAACTTATTTTAAGATATTATAAGTTTAAAGGTAAAACAAAAAGGAAAAATATATGAAGACTCAACATAAATATAATAATTTAGATTTATATTTGAAGAATAGATTTGGTAAAAAAGTATTTAAAGTAGCTTTAAATGGTGATTTTTCGTGCCCTAACATCGATGGGACAATCAGTTCTAAAGGCTGTAGTTTTTGTTCTAATAGTGGAGGAGGAGAATTTGCAGGCGACAAAACCCTCTCCATTAAAGAGCAATTTGACCAAATAACACAAAATATTCATAAAAAGTGGCCTGATGCATACTATATTCCATATTTTCAAGCAAATACTAATACTTATGGACCTATAGATAAATTAAGAAGCCTATACTATCAAGCTATCAATACTCACAAAAATGTAGTTGCATTGAGTATTGCAACTAGACCAGACTCAATCTCTAAAGAAACTCTTTTGCTTTTAAAAGAAATCAATCAAAAAATACCTTTATGGATTGAACTTGGACTTCAAACAATTCATGAAGAAACTGCTATAGATTTTAATAGAGGATATAATTTACAAACTTTTATCGAAACAGTCGCTGAACTTAGAAGAAACAAAATTGAAGTTATAGTCCATATAGTTAACGGTTTACCCAAAGAAACTAAATCTATGATGTTAGAAACGGCTCACTTTTTAAACTCTATTGATATTCAAGGCGTAAAAATTCATAATTTATTTTTATTAAAAAACACAAGTCTCGGAGATCAATTTTTAAAAACCCCTTTTGAAATGCTTTCACTTAATCAATATATTGATATTACAACTGAACAATTGGCTATTTTAAATCCTAATATCGTTATACATAGAATAAATGGAGATCCAAAAAAAGAAGATCTCATAGAACCAAAATGGTGTCTTAAAAAATTAGTAGTTATGAATGAAATAGATAGGCTCATGAAAGAAAAAAAATATTATCAAGGATGTTTAATAAAATAAGGTTATCACGTTAATGATAACCTTTTTTATTATTCTCCAAATTCTGTCAATACATCTTTGATTTTTCCTGCTAAACCTTCAATATCCTTTGCAGGTAGTGAGCAAATCGCTATTCGCAAGTTTCCACCAAATGCTAGTAAATAAACATATTTTTCTTTTTTTAATTTTTCAATAGCTTCATCGCAATGATTAGTAGGTATAGTTATAAAGAAACCGCTATGATATGGGTTGATTTTTAACCCAACCGCATTAGCTTCTTTAATAAAAATACTTGTTCTAACTTTCATCATATTAATTACTTTTGTAAACTCTTCTAAAAACTGATTTTTCAGGTTTTCATTTTTATCAATTGCTACAAGCAAGTTTACTGCACCTGTATTGCAATTTGACCAATTGTTTCTAGCAGTAAAATTTGAAGCATTATAAAAATCAATAACTGCTTGTTTATTTTTACTTAAAAATATTTGGGCGCCCAAACGCATACCATAAATCGAAAATGTTTTTGAAGCACTAAAACAAACAGATACTAAAATATTTTCTTGAATTTTTTCAAATATTTTAAATTGTTTTCTAGTTACATCCATACCATCATTCGAGAAATCTATATATGCAATATCATATATTAAAACGCATGGTATTCCTTTTAAACTGTTTAAATAATCAACAATAGCCTCTACTTCATCATCACTCATAGAGTATCCAGTTGGGTTATTGCAAGGATTATTAATTATTGCTACTAATTTCTTTTGTTCTGCTACAATTTCATTAGCTTTTTCTATAAAATCAGCAATATTAAACTTATTATCTTTAATTAAAGTAAATTTTTTAATTTTTAAT
>JAQUUM010000156.1 GCA_028693885.1 Bacilli bacterium | reverse complement strand
TTGTCATCTATATATTGAAAAAGAAGCTAATTTAGATAAAGCATTAAGAATTGCTCATAATGCAAAAACAAGTAGACCTTCTGTTTGTAATGCTATTGAAACAATTCTAGTTGATGAAGCAGTTGCTAAAACTTTTTTACCACAATTAAAAGATCTTTTTACAAAATCAAATGTTATAATTAAAGGCTGTAAAAAAACTCGTGAAATTATTGAATGTGAAAAAGCAAGCGAAATTGATTTTGCAACTGAGTATTTAGATTTAATAGTTTCGGTTAAAGTTGTTGAAAACTTTGATGAAGCAATTGATCATATTTCAACTTATTCTACAAAACATTCTGATGCTATAATTACAGAGAATAATAAAAAAGCAAATGATTTTCTTAATTTAGTTGATAGTGCTTGTGTTTATCATAATGCATCAACTAGATTTACAGATGGAGGTTGTTTTGGATTTGGAGCTGAACTGGGAATAAGTACTCAAAAGCTTCATGCTAGAGGCCCTATGGCTTTAGTTGAAATGACAACTTATAAATATAAAATACATGGAAAAGGACAAATTAGATAAATGAAAGAATTGGGTATTATTGGTGTTGGCAAAATGGGTGAGAGCATTTTAAAAGGCATCATCAATAAAAAAGTTTTAAAAGAAAAAGAAGTAATTATTTATGATGTTGATCAAGCAAAGTGTGCTTTGCTTGAAAAAGAAGGTTTTGAAATTGCTTCAAGTATTGAAGAAGTATTTAGCGAAGCTGAAACAATTTTATTAGCTATTAAACCTCAAAATTTTCAAGAACTTAATATTAAAAATGCTAATAAATTAATTATTAGTATTGCAGCTGGTATTAGTATTAATAAACTAAAAGAAATTCTTGGTGAAAATTTATATATTAGAGTTATGCCAAACACTGGTGCTTTGATAAATAAAAGTGTAACTGTAATTGCAGCTGATGATAATGTAACTATGAAAGAAATGAAAATAGCTTTGAAAATATTCAATGCTGTTGGAGTTACTTATCAAGTTGTTGAAGACCAAATAGATGATATTACTCCAATAAATGGAAGTATGCCAGCTTATGTATATTACTTTATGAAAGCTTTTATTGATAGTGCGGTTTTAAGAGGAATTGATTATAATCTAGCAAAAGAGATTGTAGCTAATACATTAATAACTTCTGCTAGTATGGTTTTAGAAAATAATAAATCAATTGAAGAATTAATTAAAGATGTTTGTAGTCCAAAAGGTACAACAATTGCCGGACTAGAAGTTTTAGAAAAAGCTGAATTATTAAAAATAATTGATGAAGCAAGCATTGCTTGTAGTTTAAGAGCTAAGGAATTAGGAAAAGGAAAATAATATATGTATGATGTTATCGTCATCGGTGGAGGACATGCCGGAGTAGAAGCTGCTTTAGCAAGTGCTAGATTAAATAAAAAAACTAAATTACTTGTTGGCAGTATTGAATATATCGCAAACACTCCGTGTAACCCATCAATGGGAGGCCCTGCTAAAGGTGTTGTCATACGTGAGATTGATGCTTTAGGCGGTGAAATGGCTAAAGCAGTTGATAAGACATTGCTTCAAGTAAAAATGTTGAATATTTCTAAAGGGCCTGCTGTTAGAGTTTTAAGGGCTCAAATTGATAAGATAGAATATTCTAATTATATGAGAGAAGTAATTATGAATACGCCTAACTTAGATTTAGAAGAAGCTTATGTTGAGTCTTTAATAATTGAAGATAGTGAAGTTAAAGGCGTAGTATTAGAAAATAAAGTGAGTTATTATTCAAAAAGCGTAATTATTGCAACGGGTACTTTTTTAAATTCTAAAATTTTAATAGGTAGTAAAACTTATGCTAGTGGACCGAATAATGAAAAAACTTCAACTGGTCTTTCGAAATCATTGAAAGCACATGGTTTTGAATTAATTAGATTAAAAACAGGGACTCCTGCTAGAATATTAAAGACTTCAATTAATTATGAAAAGATGATGCCTCAACCTGGGGATGATGTTAAATGGCATTTTAGTTTTGAAACTAAAGAAGAAGATGTTTTACCTTTAGAAAAACAAGAATTATGTTATTTAATTTATACAACATTAGAAACTAAAAAAATAATAGTTGAAAACATTAAAAAATCTAGTATGTATTCAGGATTAGTTGAAGGCGTAGGTCCGAGGTATTGTCCTTCGTTTGAAGATAAGATTGTTAAATTTAGCGATAAAGACCAACATCAAGTATTTTTAGAACCAGAAAGTAAACATTTAGATGAAATTTATCTTCAAGGATTTTCTACTAGTATGCCTGAGGAGATTCAGGATTTAATGATTAGAAGTTTACCAGGATTAGAAAATGCTGTGATTAAAAAATATGCTTATGCTATAGAGTATGATGCAATTGATGCAAGGGGGCTTTACCCGACTCTAGAATCTAAGAATATTAAATCTCTATATTTTGCAGGTCAAATTAATGGAACTAGTGGATATGAAGAAGCGGCTTGTCAAGGTTTAATGGCTTCAATTAATGCTTGTTTAAAAATTGATAATAAAGAACCGCTTATATTAAGACGAGATGAAGCTTATATTGGGGTTTTGATTGATGATTTAATTACAAAGGGTGTAAGAGACCCTTATCGGCTTTTAACATCAAGAGCTGAGTTTAGATTATTACTAAGACACGATAATGCTTTAACTAGATTGATAGAACATGGTAAAAGAATTAATTTAATAAGTGATGAAAGATATAAAAAATTTAGAGAAAATGAATTAATCAAACAAGAATTTTTAAGAACTTTAAAAGATACTTTTATTAATCCAAAACAAGAAGTTTTGAATTATTTAGAGTTAAATGGTAAAAATACTTTAAATAAGAAAATATCTTTGTATGAATTTTTAAAAAGACCAGAAATATCTTTGGAAGATATTTTTAATTTAACTGCTTTAGAAAATCCTTTAGACAAAGATACTACTGAAGAAGTTTCTATGGAAATAAAATATGAAGGTTATATTGAAAAAGCATATAAAGAAGCTAAAAAACTACAATTGATGGAAAATAGAAAAATCCCTAGTGATTTTGATTATGATAAAATAGTGAATATTGCTAAAGAGGCTAAAGAGAAATTAAATAAAATCAAACCTCTAACATTAGGTCAAGCATCTAGAATTAGTGGAGTTAACCCTAGTGATATTGCA
Source organism: Bacilli bacterium (assembly GCA_028693885.1). Taxonomy (GTDB): domain Bacteria; phylum Bacillota_I; class Bacilli_A; order ML615J-28; family CAG-698; genus JAQUUM01. The sequence continues at coordinate 53 of JAQUUM010000156.1, read as the reverse complement.
GTCTTGTTAGTTTATTTAGAAGGAAAAAAGAATGGTTAATAATTTAAATGATT
>JAQUUM010000155.1 GCA_028693885.1 Bacilli bacterium | reverse complement strand
AGTCAGATTATCTCTTTTTATGATTTTTATAACCAATTTTGTAATTGTTAAAACCTAAACTATTTTCAATTATTATCAAATTGCAGTCAAAAGATATGGATTTTCTTCATCATTATAACTACTTAACATACTGTTTAATTTTCAACCATATTAAAAGGGTCTCTTAAACAAGAGACCCTTTTAATCATAATTTTTAATTACTGTAAGATTTTGCATTAAATTATGATTCAATTAAATATATATCTTACTTATAGTCTATTCCAAATCACTTCTTACAAATGTAATGGTTTCGTATTGACCATTAAAAAGTGTATCATTATCTTTGCTTATTGTAACAATCAAGTTTTCAGGACTAAAATTGCAGCTGCCTTCTAACCAAGAATTAAGATACAAATCCTCGCTTATTTCTTTAATGACCACAAGATTTGTATTAGGAAACCAAACAGTAATTTCTTTTGTTTCACCAACCAAATTTATAGAACCAGATAATTCTAATTCGTTATTATTTAATTCATCAATGGACGGAACTATAAAAGTAATATTTGGTAACTCAGACTCCCATTTAGTTAGAGGATAATCAATTGGTCTTTTTCCTGAGTACCTATCATAATTATAGCCCTCAAAGAGCAAATAACCTGAAAATATTATGGCAAGTATAAATATTATTAAAAACCTTTTTTCATACTCCCCCTCTATGATTTCTCTTAGTTACTAATATTATGGCATATATCTACTATTTTCTTAATATGTGCTTAAAACCATTTCTTTATTTGTTTATTAGTCAGTATATCCCCAAACAACAGGTATATCTCTTTTATTCCAATCGCTATCCCAACCACTCGGTTGACTGTTTGCCTCACAATATATTGTTAAATTATTACAACCTCTAAACACATTTGCTTCCATAGAAGTAACACTTTCAGGAATAATAATACTTTCTAAAGAATCACAAAAAGAAAAAGCGTACTCATCTATACTTACAAGGTTATTAGGTAGTATTACTTCTGTTAAACCTAAACCTCTATGAAAAGCTAACTTACCTATATGTGTTACCTCACTTGGTATAATAATACTTTGTAAACTAGTTAAACCATAGAAAGCCATATCACTAATAGAATTCAAATTTATTGGTAATGTAATACTTTGTAAGTTAATACAATTTTGAAAAGCGAATTCTTCAATAGTAGTAACACTATTAGGTATTACGATATTAGTTCCTAAATATTCTCTAAAGGCTGATCTTCTAATAGTAGTCAAATTTATATCTTCATTAAAAATAATATTGGCTGACATTTCCCCAAAAGCATATTTCTTAATTTCTGTAACGCTTGAAGGTATATTAATATTTAATATTTCATTTTGTCCATAAAAAGCCATTTTATCAATATAAGTGGCTCCTTCATCTATTTGTATGTTATCTGTACTTGGATATAAATATGAATCAGAGAATTTTTTCTTTAAAAAAGTGATTTCTTGCTCACCTAAATCAAATTCCTCATTTTCATAAATAATATCACTTACAACTACTTTATTTGAATAAGTTTTATACTGCCCACTAAAATATTCTTCATCTTCATAAAAATAGTTACCATCATAAAATATATAAACTTCTTCTTCAATATTTGGCGGATAATATTCTACTGGGTAAAACTTTACTACTCCGGTTTTCCAATTAAAATGCATATATAATTCATATATTGATTACCTATTATTATTTCACCATTAAACCCAACTCGTAAAGTATTTTTAAACCATATATTAGGATCATTTGATTCAAAAAAACTCGTTTTATCCAAACTTGGTACAGGATATTTCTGACAACCATAAAGAGACAAACAACATATAAGCATTAAAACCATTCCAATAATTTTAATTTTTCCCATGATTTACCCTCATTTATCTCTTTAACACCTATAAAAATATAGGGGTTAAATTTTAAATTTATTTTATGGCACATTTTTTTATTTATACTTTTTTTTACGGTTTAAATATAAGAATTCACCGACTTTTATTTTTGGGCACTTACCTCTATACCCTCCATAGTTCAATTCTGTTAAAACGATAGAATTAATAATGTATCTCAATGATAAAAAAGGACTGATTGTTTTATAGTTTTTGACAACTTTTTTTAAAATAACTTTATTTTTTATATGGAATCTCAAAAACAAATTTTCATATTTATCAAAAGGCAGCAAACAATTCGATAAAGGTAGTTTTTTTAAAAACATATGTTTTTTGTTCATTATAATATAATTTAAATTTCTAATAAAATATGCACAAATATATGTTTTAGGAAAAACAAAGCCTTTCATGTCAAAACGAATGTTTTCTTTTTCATGTTTTGTTTCCCACAAACTTTCGTTAACATAAAAATCAATTACGAACCTTTTTTGATCTTGACTTACTATTGTACTATTTAAAGGATTCCATTCATACTCGCAATAATCATTCAAAGGATAACTTTCAATAATCTCTACCAATAAAAAATAACCAATTAAAAAAATTACTACAAATAAAAATATATTGATCAAAAATAAATAAAAATTGAGGTTTAATAAAATAATCACAACAAACGCAATCAAATTTAAGCCTATAGTAAAATAAAATATCTTTTTCATGTTTTATCTCCTCAAAATTGAAGGTAAAAAATTAATTGAATTAGACATTATAGAATTAGAAAAAATCATCGTTTTTCTCTTCATAATTGTTTCTGTGAAATCACTAACTGCATTTTTTCCAATTTTAAAACATGCTAAATCTTTTGTATTTTTTAATAAAGCATTTACCTTACTGTTGCTTTTTGAAAAAGTTCTTAGCGAAAGATATTTATTATTAGCAAATACTCCTGAAATTTTATTTGCTATCCCTGCTGATAAGGCTGAAGTAATAAATGTTAACACAGTATCAGCCATATTTACTGAACCTTCCGTAATTAAATCACTTGAAATTTGTCCAGCGCTGGCAAAAATACCCGATATAAGCACACCACCACCAAATCCAGCCGCCATACCTGAGACCAACCCAAAAACGGCTGAACCAATATATGCTTTCACATCATTATTTATCTCGCCATCATCAATAACATCTGATGCTACTTCTATTCCCAAACCTGCAGCTACTCCAATAGCCATACCTATCAATAAAGCAGACAAAGCAAATTCTCCTTCGGGGTCCGCGTAGTTAACCGGATCATTCAAACAATAACTAAATAAATTATGTTGCAATAAATTCCCTTGATCAAGTGTAGCTATTTCTGGTAAATCCATACTAATAAATCTACATGTTAATGTATCATAATATCTACTGT
>JAQUUM010000154.1 GCA_028693885.1 Bacilli bacterium | reverse complement strand
TTAATTTTGTTGACTTTAAACTAGACTAATCTTATAATTAAAATTGTTTAAGGAGGACATTAAAATGAAACGTGTGTACAATTTTTCAGCAGGACCAGCGGTATTACCAGAAGAGGTTTTGAAAGAGGCAGCAAGTGAAATGCTTGATTACCAAAATTCAGGTATGAGTGTTATGGAAATGAGCCATAGAACAAAACTTTATGAAAGTATTATCAAAGGCGCAGAACAAGATTTACGTGATTTGATGAACATTCCTAACAACTATAAAGTTTTATTTCTTCAAGGTGGAGCATCGCTTCAATTTGCGATGGTACCTATGAATATAATGAAAAACAAAGTTGGGAATTATATCATTACTGGTCAATGGGCTAAAAAAGCTTATCAAGAAGGAAAGAAGTTTGGTAAGGTAAAGGCTTTAGCTTCGTCCGAAGACAAAGTATTTTCTTATATTCCTGATTGTTCAGATTTAGACATTGATAGTGATGCAGATTACGTATGGATTTGTGAGAATAACACAATTTATGGAACTAAGTTTAAAGAATTACCTAACACAAAAGGGAAAATATTAGTTTCGGATATGTCTTCTTGTATTTTATCAGAACCAGTTGATGTTTCTAAATATGGAATTATTTTTGCTGGAGTTCAAAAAAATATAGGTCCAGCCGGATTAGTAGTAGTTATTATTAGAGAAGACTTAATTTATAAAGAAGGTCTTGATAATGTTCCTACGATGTTACAATATACTATTCATGATGAAAATGAATCTTTATATAATACTCCTCCAACATATGGAATCTATATTTGTGGGAAAGTATTTAAATGGCTTAAGGCACTAGGTGGTCTTGAGAAGATGAAAGAAATCAATGAAAAGAAAGCTAAAATCCTTTATGACTATTTAGATAGTAGTAAAATGTTTAAAGGCACTGTTGTTAAAAAAGATAGATCTTTAATGAATGTACCATTTGTTACTGGAAATGAAGAATTAGATGCGAAATTTGTTAAAGAATCAAAAGCGGCTGGTTTTGAAAATTTAAAAGGGCACCGTTCAGTTGGTGGTATGAGAGCAAGTATTTATAATGCGATGCCAATTGAAGGCGTTATAGCTTTAGTTGATTTTATGAAAAAATTTGAAAAGGAGAATACATTATAAATGTATAATATAAAATATTTAAATCCTATTTCAGAAAAAGGTAAAAATCTTTTAACTGAAAAATATAAAGAAACTTCAGAATTGTCAGATGCTGCTTTAGTTATGGTAAGAAGTGCCGCAATGCATGATTTAGAATTACCTAAAGGCTTAGATGCAATTGCTAGAGCTGGAGCAGGAGTTAATAATATTCCGATTGATAAATGTGCAGAACAAGGAATTGTTGTTTTTAATACTCCAGGAGCTAATGCTAATGGTGTAAAGGAATTAGTAGTTGCTGGAATGCTTCTAGCTGCAAGGGATATCGTTGGTGGAATTAATTGGGTTAATACTATTAAAGGTGAAAAAGATATTGCTAAACTTGTTGAAAAAGGTAAAGCTAAGTTTTCTGGGACTGAGGTTTTGGAAAAGGCAGTTGGTGTAATTGGCTTAGGTGCTATTGGTATTTTAGTTGCTAATGCTTTAGTTGGATTAGGGATGACAGTATATGGATATGATCCGTTTATTTCAATCGATCATGCTTGGAGTTTATCAAGAAGTGTAATTCATGCTAAAAACATTGATGAAGTTTATGAAAACTGTGATTATATTACAGTCCATGTTCCTTTAATAGATGAAACAAAAGGAATGATTAATAAAGATACAATTGCTAAAATGAAAAAAGATGTTGTAGTGTTGAACTTTGCTAGAGATTCATTAGTAAATGATACTGATATGGAAGTTGCTTTAAAAGAAGGTAAAGTTAAAAAATATGTTACTGATTTTCCTAATGATAAAACTGCAGGTATGTCAGGGGTTATTGCTATTCCTCATCTTGGAGCTTCAACTGAAGAATCAGAAGATAATTGTGCAGTAATGGCGATTAAACAAGCGATGGATTATATTGAAAACGGAAATATTATGAATTCTGTTAATTACCCGAATTGTGATGCAGGAATTTGTACTACAGAAGGCAGAATTGCAATTTGTCATAAAAACGTTCCAAATATGATTAATCAACTAACTACTATTTTTAATGGCTATAATATCAATATTTCTAATATGATCAATAAAAGTAAAGGTAATTTTGCATATACTTTGTTTGATATTGATGCAAAATCAACTCTTGAAATTAAAGAAAAGTTAGAAAAAGTAAATAGTGTATTAAAGGTAAGAATCTTAAAATAATATGTAAGTAAGTTTTAAAAAAATGTAAGATATATAAAAACACTTTACGAGAGAAGAAAACTATTATAAAATGGTGGTGTCCTAATAAAGTTAGGACCTTTCAATAAGTATGTCTACTATAAAGTAGACCCTCTCTCTTTCTTATTTCCTACTATTTTTAAAAAAGGCGCTTAAGCATTTGCTTAAGTGTCTTTTTTATTATGAACTATTATTATTAAAATTAATCAAGATAATAGTGGTTTGAAACTTATAAATAGATGAAGGCGATAAATATTTCCTTGTTATTAAAATGTAGTTGATGTAAAATATAAATAGTTGATTTTTAATTTAAAAGGGGGAAATATGCAAGAGATATTAATTAGTTTGAGAAAAGAAATATTAAAAAATGTTGAAGAAAAAAAGAGTTTAAAAATCTTTTTTAAAGAAGAAGTAAATATATTAGGAGTAAAGACAGATACAGTCGTAAAAATTGCTAAAAAGTATTATGAATTAATTAAAGATAAAACTAAGGAAGAAGTTTTTTATCTTTGTGAGGAGTTATGGAAAAGCGGAATATTAGAAGAAACTTTTATTGCGTGTAACTGGTCATATAAGTTAAAAACCAAATATGAAAAAAAAGATTTTGAAATATTTGAAAAATGGGTTGATTTATACATTACTAATTGGGCATCTTGTGATACTTTTTGTAATCACACAGTTGGTGAATTTTTAGAGAAGTTTCCTGAATATATTTCAAGATTAAAAATTTGGGCAAAATCAAGCAATAGATGGGTAAGAAGAGCTTCAGCTGTTTCTTTAATAGTTCCTGCAAGAAAAGGGCTTTTCTTAAAAGATATTTTTGAAATTGCTGATATATTGCTTTTAGATAAAGAAGATTTGGTTCAAAAAGGCTATGGCTGGATGTTAAAGGTAGCTAGTCAAGTGTATGAAAAAGAAGTATTTGAATATGTTTTAAGTAAAAAAAGCGTTATGCCAAGGACGGCATTAAGATATGCAATTGAGAAAATGCC
>JAQUUM010000153.1 GCA_028693885.1 Bacilli bacterium | reverse complement strand
CCTAAAGTTGCTTTAAGTGATGTTTTTTTACCATTAGCAGGTGTAGAAGACTTTAAAATACTAAATTCTATTGGCAAAAATCCTTTAGCACACGAAATATAACAGTCTAATTCTTCCGAAATGTTCTTTTTTCGGATTACACAAGCATCTTGAATATAATTTTTACCATTTTTCGAGGTTTCAATGTATAGTTTACCTACATTATTTTTACGACCTTTAACAATCTCTTCTACTTTTAATCTTTTTATAGCACCTTTAGAAGTTAATAAAGTTACAATATCCTTTTTATCTACATATCTTCCTGCCACTACTTCATCATGAACCCTATTCTTCAATTCAATAGACTTTACACCAAACGAAGGGGGAGCCATTATAGAAATTTCTTCGGCATCATATCTATTTATATACCCTTCTTTTGTAATTACTACAACTTCAGCTTCTTTTGCAGGACAAAGATCAACACTTACTAAAACATCACCTTTTCTAATTTTAGTTGCTTTTAAAGCTCTAGAATATCTATCGGCAACTAAATCAGATATTGGTGTTCGTTTTATAAGCCCATTTTTAGTTGCAAAAATAACATATAAATCACTATTAAAATCAGATATCGGTGTAGAGAAAATAACCTTTTCATCTAAATCAATCTTCACTAAAGTGCTTACATTGTAGCCAAGATCTTTATGTTTTACTTCTGGGATTTTTTGAATCGGAAGATAAACATAATTCCCCTTATTTGTAAACAATAACAACGTATCCAATGTTGTGGCATCATATTTTGCAATTATAATATCTTCTTCTTTTAATTTAGTTGGTTCATTAATATTATAGGCTTTTACAGAAAGACGCTTAATATATCCATCATTTGTTAATAAAATCACAACATCTTCTTTTGCAATTAGTTCATTTACTTCAACCTTAACTTCTTCTATATCGTGTTCAATTACTGATTTTCTATCTTGTTTTAAATTTTCTAAGGTTTTTAATAATTCTTTTTTAATAACCAATAATAAGGAAGCTTCGTTTGAAAGAATTTGTTTTAATTTGTTTATATATTCTTCTAATTTTTCTTTTTCATCTTTTAAAGAATAAATATCAGTATTTGTCAATCTATAAAGTTGTAACATCACAATAGCTTCAGCTTGATCTTCTGAAAAATCATATTTAGCGACTAAATTATCTTTTGCATCTTTTTTATTTGCAGAATTTCTAATAGTTTGAATAACTGAATCTAAAATAGAAACCATAGCAATTAAGCCATCTACTATATGCAACCTTTTTTGTGAAAATTTTAATTCATAATTAGATCTATTAGTTATTATTTGTTTTTCGTGTTCAATATATGCATCTAATAAATCAAGTATACCCATAGTCATAGGTTTCTTTTGATTTATTGCAACCATATTAAAATTATAATTAATTTGAAGATCAGTAGTTTTAAAGAAGAAATTTCTTATGAATTCTGAATTAGCATCTTTTTTAATATCTACAACTATTCTCAAGCCAGTTCTATCAGATTCATCTCTTATATCGATGATCCCATCAACATTTTTAGCAACATAAACTTCGCTCATTTTTTTTACAAGAACACTTTTATTTACATCATAAGGTATCTCGCTAATTATTATTTTATTTAGATTCTTCTCTTCAACAATTTCAGTTTTTGCTTTTAATATAATTTTACCGCGACCTGTTTTATAAGCATTTTTTATACCATCTAACCCTTGGACTATTCCTCCCGTAGGAAAATCTGGACCTTGAACTATATGCATTATCTCTTCTAGATTACTTTTGGGGTTGTTAATTCTAAATATTACAGCATTAATAATTTCAGTAACATTGTGAGGTGGAATATCGGTTGCATAACCTGCCGAAATTCCTGTTGTTCCATTTACTAAAAGGTTTGGATACTTAGACGGTAAAACTGTAGGTTCATATTCTTCATCATCAAAATTTGGTATAAACCCTACAGTCTTTTTATTAATATCGTTTAATAAGTATTCAGCATATTTGCTTAATCTAACCTCTGTATAACGCATGGCCGCAGCGGGATCCCCATCAATACTACCGTTATTACCGTGCATCTCTATAAGAGGTAAACGATATTTAAAATCTTGAGACATTCTAACCATAGCTTCATAAACAGAAGTATCTCCATGAGGATGATATTTACCAATAACCTCGCCTACAATTCTGGCTGATTTTTTAAAAGGTTTATTAGAAAAAATCCCAAGTTTATACATAGCAAATAAAATTCTTCTTTGAACAGGTTTTAATCCATCTCTAACGTCAGGAATCGCTCTATCTTGTATAATATATCGGGAATATCTACCAAATCTTTCGCCAACTATATCTTCTAAATTTTCTCGGATAATAGATTCTTCAATATGTGTTGAAATTTTTTTAAGTATGTCATTCTTTTTCTTCATTCGAATCTACCTCCTCTAACGTAAAATTATCTTCATAATCGAAAGATACATTATTATCTATCCATTCACGTCGTGGTTCAACATTATCTCCCATTAAAATAGAAATTCTTGAGTCAGCATCGCCAAAATCTTCTATTTTTACTTGAATCAAAGTTCTAGTTTCAGGATTCATTGTTGTATCCCAAAGTTGATCAGAATTCATTTCACCAAGTCCTTTGAACCTTTGAATTGTAACATTTTTTTTGTTTCCCACCTTAATCTTTAGTTCTTCATCTGACCAAGCATATTCAAAATCATTTTTAGTAGTAGTAATTTTATACAGAGGTGGTAAGGCAATGTAAACTTTCTCATTTTCTATAAGTCCTCTCATATATCTAAAAAAGAAAGTTAATAATAAAACTTGAATATGTGCACCATCGGTATCTGCATCAGTCATTATAATTACTTTATTATAGTTACTTTTACTAGCATTAAAATTACGACCAAAGCCAGCCCCGATTGAAAAAATCATAGACATAATTTCTTCGTTTTTTAGTAACTCTTCTGTTTTAGTCTTCTCAGCATTTATTATTTTTCCTCTTAATGGTAAAATTGCTTGGAATGTACGATCTCTGCCTTGCTTCGCTGAACCACCTGCAGAATCACCTTCTACAATAAACAATTCATTTTTTGCAGGGTTTTTATCCTGGGTTGGAGACAATTTTCCAGCTAGATTGGCAGATTTAGTTTTTGTTTCTTTAATCATTCTAACTTCATCTCGTGCTTTTCTAGCTGCTTCTCTAGCTTTAGATGCTTTAATCGCGTTTTGAGTTAATTGCGTAGCTATTTCTCCATTTTCTGCTAAATAAAATTTTAATTTCTCACTTACTACCATTTCAACAGCAGTCTTTGCATCAGCAGTTCCCA
>JAQUUM010000152.1 GCA_028693885.1 Bacilli bacterium | reverse complement strand
TACAGCCTCAATTCCACCAACTGCTCCTAAACAATGAGCATGCATTGATTTTGTTGCTCCAATATTAATTTCGTACGCATAATCTTTAAAAACTTTTTTAATTCCTAACGTTTCATATTTGTCATTGTATACAGTTGAAGTCCCATGAGGATTAATATAGTCTACTTCATTATGTTTAACTTTTCCTTCAGCCATTGCCATCTCCATGCAATTCGCAATGCCTTCAGCCTCAGTATCAGGAGCTGTAATATGAGAAGCATCACAAGTAGCTCCGTATCCTACAATTTCTGCATAGATATGAGCGCCTCTTTTTATAGCATGATCATATTCTTCTAAAATTAAAATGCCTGCTCCTTCCCCCATTACAAACCCGCTTCTTCTAGCATCAAAAGGTATTGATGCTTCATCTTTATTATTTGAGAAGCATAAAGCTTTCATAGAACTAAAGCCACCAATTCCAACATCATTTATTGATGCTTCACTTCCACCAGCAAAAGCTACATCTAAATATCCATGTTTAATATATCTAAAAGCTTCACCAATTGAATTTGTAGCTGAAGAGCAAGCAGTTACTACAGGAATTGCTGCTCCTTTTGCTTTAAATCTAATCGCAACATATCCCCCAACTAAATTAATTAATGAGTTAGGAATAAAGAAAGGTGAAACTCTATCAGCACCTTTTTCAACCGATTTCTTAATTTCTTCATTTATGGTTCCAAGTCCACCGATACCACTACCAATAAAAGTTCCAAATCTTCTTTCATCAACAACATCAGGACTAAGCCCTGAATCTTCATATGCTTGAATTGATGCAATCAAACCAAACATAATAGTTCTATCTAATCTTTTTGCATCCTTAGGATCTAAATAAAGTTCTGGATTAAGACCTTTAACCTCAGCTGCAATCTTCACTTTCATGTTAGAAGCATCAAATAAAGTGATATTATCAACGCCATTTTTTCCATCTAAAACTGATTGCCATGTTTCTTCTACACTATTACCAATTGGAGTTACAGCTCCAAGTCCTGTTATTACTACACGTCTTTCCATTTTTCTCCCCTTACATTACCATTCCGCCATCAACATTGATGACTTGGCCTGTGATATAATCTGCTAAAGATGAAGCTAAAAAACATACCATGTTAGCAACATCTTCAACACTTCCGAATTTTGATAGTGGAATACTTTCTAAATATTGATTAATAATTGCCTCAGGCAATACTTTAGTCATTTCAGTTTCAATAAATCCAGGAGCAATTGCATTAACCAAAACATTTCTTTTAGCTAACTCTTTTGCTAAAGCTTTGGTAAGACCAATTATTCCAGCTTTTGATGCTGCATAATTTGATTGCCCTGCATTACCTACTAAACCTACGATTGAAGAAATATTAATTATTTTTCCAAATCGTTGTTTACTCATATACTTAGCGGCCTGTTTACTACAGTTCCAAGTTCCTTTTAAATTAGTTGCAATTACTTTATCAAATTCTTCTTCAGACATTCTTAATATAAAATTATCAGAAGTAATTCCTGCATTATTTACTAAAATATCAATTTTACCTAATTTAGAAACAACTTCATCAATTAAGGTAGTTGCTTCTACAAAGTTAGAAACATTAGCTTTTATTGCTATAGCAGTTTTCCCTAATAAAGAAATTTCATTTACTAAAGCATTCGCTTTAGACTCACTAGAATTATAATTAATAACTACAGTTGCTCCCGCTTCTGCTAGTTTTTTAGATATAGCTTTACCAATACCATTTGCTCCACCCGTAACAAGTGCAACTTTTCCTTCTAAATTAATCATAGCATTCCTCCTAAATTAGTAATATCTTCTATACAATTTATTGATACTACCGCAACATTTTCATCAATTTTTTTAACTAAATTTTTTAATACTTGACCAGGACCAATTTCAATAAACAAATCAAATTTTTCACTAATTAGTTTTTTAATTGAATCTTCAAAATAAACTGATGATTCTATTTGAGCTTTCATTTTTAAAGGCAATTCTTCCATTTTCAAATATTGTGCATCGCAATTCATAACAATCGGTGTATGGAAAGCATTATAGTTAATTTTCTTTATTTCTTTTTCAATTTCTAAAGCTGCAGTACTCATTAAAGGAGTATGAAAAGCACCACTTACTTTTAATTTTATAGCCTTCTTAATATTAGCTTCTTCTTTTCTAGCAATAACTTCATCTATAGCTTCATTAACACCTGAAATTACATATTGACTAGCACAGTTGTAGTTAGCAATTCTTACTAAGCCAACTTTATCACTAACTTTTTTACATAAAGATTCTAGTCCTTCTTTATCGCTAGTAATAATCGCAGCCATCGAACCTTTGTTTTCATAAGTTGCCTTATCCATATAATATGCCCTTTTTCTAATTAACTCAACAATTTGTTTATAATTAAAAATCCCACAAGCATAAAGAGCACTATACTCACCCAAACTAAAGCCTAAAAAAGCTTCTGCTTTTATATTAGTCTTTTCTTTTAAAACTTCATAAATCGCTAGAGAAGTTACTAATATCGCAGGTTGTGTATATAATGTTTGATTAATCATATCATTTTCTTCAAAACAAACTTTATTTAAATTATAACCTAAGATTTCACTGGCATTTTGATATAGAGTTTTTGCAGTTTCGAAATTATCATAAAACTCTTTTCCCATTCCAACAACTTGGGCCCCTTGACCAGCAAACATTATCGCTATCTTTTTCATAATATTTCTAGTTTTTCCTTATATTCATCTATTGGTAAGAATAAGTCTTTAATTATATCTTCTACTGATTTTATTTGATTAATCATTCCAGCCACTTGACCGGCCATAAATGAGCCTTTATCAATATCTCCATCTAATACAGCTCTTCTTAAAGAACCTAAAGTCAATTTTTCTAATTCTTCAATACAAACATTTTGAGTACATAATGTCAAATACTCTTTAGCCATTTTATTTTTTAAAACTCTAACTGGAGCATTTGTAGTACGCCCAGTTACTACTGTGTCAGTATCTTTGGCATTTAATACCATTTGTTTATAATTATCATGAATCGGACACTCTTTACTTGCAAGAAAAAGCGTTCCTACTTGAACACCTTTTGCACCAAGCGCAAAAGCCGCTAAAACTTGACGATAATCAGCAATACCTCCAGCTGCAATAACAGGGACATTAACAGCATCTACAACTTGAGGCACTAATGCCATTGTAGTTAATTCACCAATGTGCCCTCCAGCCTCAGTTCCTTCAACTATTACAGCATCAACTCCAAGCCTTTCCATTCTAATTGCAAGTGCAACACTTGGAACAACTGGAATAACAGTAAT
>JAQUUM010000151.1 GCA_028693885.1 Bacilli bacterium | reverse complement strand
CTCCCCCTGAGGCTCCTCCTCTTAAAACTATTCCACTTCCAATTCCGCCTAAAAACCCGCCTAAAAGAGCTAAAGTTAGTCTATCATTTTGCAATGCAATAAATGGTTGAAACCCATTCCTAACTAATGCCTCTAAAACTAAAATCAAAATACTTTGATATAAAACAGCAAAAACCGAAAAAATCGCAAATCTTTTACTAATACTTTTCCATCCTATTAAAAAAAGTGGAATATTAATTAATACAACAAAATAACTTATGCTTATATTAATTCCTACTTTTTCTAAAGCTAATGAAATAATCTGAGAAATTCCAGTTACCCCACTCGTATAAAATCCACCTAAAGTAACTACCCAAATTAAAGAAGTTGTAAAGATAGTAGTTCCTAAAAGCATCATAATAGTTGTTCTTACATCACGTTTATATAAAAACGAAATTATTTTTTTCATACTTACTAACTAACTTTCCCGTTTTCTACTTTTTTTAGTTCTAAAATTTCAAACACCTTACCATCAGTTGCTGTTAAAATCATACCTTCAGATAAAATACCTTTTATTTTGCAAGGTTTTAAATTCTTAACAAACACAATGTTTTTATTAACTAATTCATTTGGATTGTAATATTTAGCGATTCCAGATACTATTTGGTAAATCTTCTCATCAAGCGATATTTTAAATAAAAGCAGATTACTTGAATCTTTAACTAGATTACACTCCACTACTTTCCCAACTCTTAAGTCAATTTTATTAAAATCTTCAATAGAAATTTCAGGTAAATTCAATTCTTCTTTTAAAGATTCATTATTTTTTTCTTCTTGAAACTTAAGCTCAGCCTCAACATCTAATCTCTTAAATAACATAAGCGACTCTTTTGAAACACTAGCATTCTCACTAATCCAATATTTCAAATTTTCAAAAACACGGTTTTTTTCTGGTATATTTAATTGTTCAAAAATTTTAATCGCTGTGTCAGGAGTAACAGGATAAATCATTAATCCTACCAACCTTAAAACTTCATACAAAGTATACAACACACTATTTAATTCTTGTTTCTTGTTTTCATCTTTTGCTAAAACCCAAGGAAGTGTTTCATCAATATATTTGTTTGCTCTACTTATCATTGCCCAAATTTCATTAAGTCCAGCTTGAAAATGGAATTTATCAAAGGTGTCTTGATAAACCTTAATAGTATTATTAACTACTTCTTCTACTGATTTATCAAAATCAAAATATTTTTTAAGTGGTTTAGTTAATTTACCATCAAAGTATTTATTTATCATAGCAGTAGTTCTACTTAATAAATTACCCAAATCATTAACTAATGAATTATTAAAAACCTCAATAAATCTATCATAAGAAAATATAGCATCATTTCCTAAAGGCATTTCTTTAATCAAGAAAAATCTTAGAGCATCAAGCCCATAACGTTCTACTATATCTAAAGGATAAATAACATTCCCTTTTGATTTAGACATTTTACCAGCTCGCATTAAGACCCAACCATGTGCTAAAAGCTTAAATCTTACAGGAATTTCTAAAGCCATTAGAATAATTGGCCAATAAACAGCATGAAACCTTAAAATATCTTTCCCTACAACGTGATATACCTCATCACCGTTTAACCAAAACTTTTTAAATAATTCATCGTTCTTAGTATTATAACCTAATGCAGTAATATAATTACTTAAAGCATCTACCCAAACATAAACAACATGCTTGGGATTACTTTTAACTGGTATCCCCCACTTAAAAGATGTTCTACTAACACACAAATCTTCTAAACCTTGTTCTATAAAAGATACAACTTCATTTTTTCTAGATTCAGGTTGAATAAAATCAGGATTTTCTTTTATAAAATCTAGTAACTGTTTTTCATATTTTTTTAATTTTAAAAAATAACCTTCTTCTTGAACTTTTCTTAAAGGTTTATCACAATCAGGACAACATCCTTCTTTAACAATTTGAGTTTTTGTAAAAAAAGATTCACAAGAAACACAGTAGTCTCCTTCATATTTTCCTAAATAAATATCTCCTTTTTCAATTAGTTTTTCAAACATCTCTTGAACAACTTCAGTATGACGAAGTTCTGATGTTTGAATAAAATCATCGTTAGTAATATTTAATTTTTTCCATAATTCTTTTGTATATTGCGCAATTCCATCAACAAACTCTTGAGGAGATTTATTATTTTTTAAAGCTGCTTCTTCAATTTTTTGACCATGTTCATCCATTCCGGTTAAATAAAAAGTATCTACACCTTTAAACCTCTTAAACCTCGCAAAAGCATCACAAACAATAGTTGTATAAGAATTACCAATATGCACTATTCCACTAGAATAATATATTGGAGTTGTAATATAACAAGTTTTTTTCATTTTTTTCACCTATTTTTAAAAATTTTTATTTACTTTAAAAATGTCGTTTTATAAACGACATTTATAATTACCACAAGATTTTAAAATTGCGATACTTTTCATCAACATCTGATCTTCTATCCTTTAAAGCAACCTCAAAAGGAACAATCTCTAATTTTTTTCCAATTTCACAAACACAACAGCCACTAAGCCCTTGTTCTAAAGCTTCAATTGCTTTAACTCCCATAGTTGAAGCTAAAACTCTATCTCTAGCTGATGGTTTTCCTCCGCGTTGAACATGACCTAGAATTGTTGCTCTTGAATCAAAAGGCGTTCTTTCATTAATTATTTTTTCTAACTCATCTATTTTAATCATATTTTCTGCGACTATCATTATTGAATGACGTTTAAATTTCGCAGCTTCACTAATATTTTCAACAATAGCATCAATATCAAGTCCTGTTTCTTTTGTAATTACAACCTCAGCTCCAACAGCAATTCCTGTCCACATAGCAATAGCACCACAATTTCTTCCCATTACTTCGATTATACTACATCTTTTATGACTATTTGATGTATCTCTAAGTTTATCGACAGCCTCAATAACAGTATTCAATGCTGTATCAAAACCTATCGTATAATCAGTACCAGCTATATCGTTATCGATTGTACCAGGAATTCCGATACATTTAACTCCATATTTACCTAAATCAACAGCACCTCTATAAGTACCATCTCCACCAATAACTATCAATGAATCAATTCCTAATTCTTTCAAATTATCAAAAGACGCTTCTAAAACTTCTTTTTCAGTAAATCTTTTCAATCTTGCAGTTCCCAAAAACGTCCCACCATGATTCATTTTTTCAGAAACAGAGCTTCTATGCATTCTTTCAATACGCCCCTCATATAATCCCTTATAGCCATCAGCAATACCATATACCTCATAGCCATAATAAAGACCAGTTCTAACTACTGCTCTAATTGCAGCATTCATAC
>JAQUUM010000150.1 GCA_028693885.1 Bacilli bacterium | reverse complement strand
TGAAACATTATAATAGTGTTTCTGAGGGAGTTACGGCTGATTCTTGGAATGGGTGGACGTTGACTCGAGAAAGCGACACTGCAGTTTTGTTTTTAGTTAAGGATCTTGTTAGTATTTCTGTCAGTAGTAATACCACATATAGTGATGCTGAATTCGCTGCTATTTGGGCTGCTCAAGATGTTTTATATAAGTCTTGTGGTAATGTTATTTTAAATACATCAACTTCTGATACAAGCAACATAACATTTAATTTCAATAACACTGCTTTTAATGGTGAAACTATGACTAATGAGATTGCAGTAAAAATCGATGTTGACGGTGAAATATTAGCTGTTTATAGTGTTGATCAAATAGGTATAACTTTAGCTAAAGGCCAAGCTTTATATGTAACAAAGTATTTAGATAGACAGTTAGGTTTAGGTACTGGTTTTACCGTTGGAACGAATTTCTCTCTTGAACAAATAAGAGATTTTGTTCAAAAATATGTAGTTACTTTTAATGTAGATGGTTCTACAAACGATGTAGAGGTTTTCTCTAATTATGCTGTTACTCAACCAAGTAATCCTACAAAATCTGGATATACTTTTGTTGAGTGGAGACTTAACGGAGTTGCATACAACTTTTCAACTCCAGTAACATCAAATATAACATTAGTTGCCTATTTTGTAGAGGCTGTGACTTATGATGTTACGTTTAATGTAGATGGCAGTACATCTATTACTGCTGTAACTGAGGGCGAGACTGTTACTCAACCAAGCGATCCGGTGAAGAGCGGTTATACATTTGTTGAGTGGAGGTTAGATGGAATTGCATATAACTTCTCAACTCCAGTAACAGCAAACATTACATTGATTGCGTATTTTACTGAAAATGTATTTTCGATTACATATAATGTAAATGGAGGAAGTTGGACTAAAGAAACTTTGCTAGATGATTTTTTAACTGACCTATATACTTACGTTAGTCCTTCTGAAAGTTTGTCAGACTTTATGCATGGAGTAGGTAATACAAGTGGTTATGCTGGATTATGGCGTTCTAATGCCACATATAATGCAAAAATTTATGATGGTCCTAGGCCGAATGCTCCAGATGATTCGAAGAATTACTTTATTTATAGAACCGAATATTACAGTAAATGGATTGCTTTCTTTGATATGATCGATGTCTTGATAAAAGAGGTTAATGTAGCGCAATTCTTCTTTGGCGCAGGTACTTATACTGGTTTGTTGAGGCTTTATCAATATGCGACAGAAGATCCGATTTTTTCTACTGCGCAATTAAGTCAAATTCCTGCTACATATATACCTGGCCCTGCTACATATAACGATACAACTCCTACTATCACTTTACCAATACCTGTAAAATCAGGTTCAATATTTGGTGGTTGGTATGATAATGACGTTTTTTCTGGAAGTGCTATTACTACTATACCTAACGGTTCTACTGGGAATAAGGTTTTCTATGCAAAATGGGATGCAGTTGTTGATTATTCTATTACATATACTTTGAATGGTGGAATAAATGATGGTAATAATCCTACAACCTATAATTTACTTAGTTTACCACTTTACTTATACCCAGCAACAAGATCTGCTAGGACATTTCAAGGTTGGTATTATGACACTGGATTTACGAATAGAGTGGGAACTGGAACAACTGACTCAGCTTTAGGTGGAACAACAAATGATACAATACCAGTTGGAAAAACTGGAAATATCACTGTTTATGCATATTTTGTAAAATAAAAAAACTAAATTTATGTAAAAGACTTTCCTACTTTGGAAAGTCTTTTATATTTGAAAATGTTTTTATTACAAAAACACTTGTTTTTATTTTAGATACATTATATAATATAGTAAGTGGGGTGATTATTATGTTTTTTGTTGCTAAGTTTGGTGGTTCTTCACTTGCAAATGCTAGTCAATTTAAAAAAGTCAAAGAAATAGTACTAGCTGATGAAAGAAGAAGATTGATTGTAGTTTCTGCTTTAGGTAAAAGAAATAAAGAAGATAGTAAAATAACTGATTTGTTATATTTACTTCATGCTCATGCAAGATATTCAGTTCCTAGTGATAATATATTTAATATGATAAAAGAACGCTATCTTGAAGTGAAATGTGAATTAGGATTGAATTGTGATATAGATGCAGAGTTTGATGAAATCGCTAAACGCCTTACAAAGGATGCGGCTGCTGATTACATAGTTAGTCGTGGAGAATACATTACAGCCAAAATTATGGCTGAATATTTAGGTTTTACATTCGTTGATGCGCAAGATGTGATTGCGTTTGGATATGATGGATTAATTGATCAAGCAAGAACATCTGAGTTAATAGATGCTAACTTTAGAAAGTATGGCAAGATAGTAATTCCTGGATTTTATGGAGCATACCCAAATGGCGCGATAAAACTTTTATCTAGAGGTGGTTCTGATATTACTGGCTCTTTAGCAGCAAAAGCAATATCAGCTTCAATGTATGAAAACTGGACTGATGTATCAGGGATTTTAATGGCTGATCCTAGAATTGTAGATAGCCCAAAAAGAATCAAACAAATTACATATAGTGAGTTAAGAGAGCTTGCCTATATGGGAGCTAATGTTTTACATGAAGAAACAATTTTTCCAGTTCAAGAATCAAATATACCAATTAATATTTTAAATACTAATGACCCTAAAAATCCTGGGACTGTTATTACACAGGATTGTGATGATAAATCACAGATTATTACAGGAATTGCAGGTAAAAAGAATTTTACATCTTTTACAATTACTAAAAGCCATTTTTGTAGAAAAATTACTATAATTAGACAAATTCTTCAAATATTTGAAAAGTATAAGGTAAATGTAGAACATATACCTTCATCAATTGATAGTTTTAGTATAATAGTTAGTAGTGATGAAGTTGAAAAATGTATCTATGATTTAGTTAGTGATATCAAGAAAGAAAAAGAAGTAAGTGATGTTCAAATAACTGATCAAATTGCTTTGGTTGCAGTTGTTGGTAGAAACATGGCGACAAAAGCAGGAATTTCTGGAAAACTTTTTGCGGTAATCGGTAATAATGAAATTAATATCAAAACAATTGCTCAAGGTTTACAAGAGTTAAATATTATAGTAGGTGTTGATAATAAAGACTTTGAAAAAACGATTAAAGTAATTTATGAGAATTTTGTTGCTTAATTTTTGGCTTTTCTTTTAGTTATCTTAAACTAGAAGAAAAGCCTTTATTTTTGCAAATTAAGTATTTTATTAAATGAGAGTTTATGGTATAATAAACATAAATAATCAAGTATTATATTAATAATTATTTAAGTTCTTTGATAATGACTTGATTATCAAAAAAAGAGCATAAAAAAACTTATCAGTCTAATATTCATATAACTGACTATTTATG
>JAQUUM010000011.1 GCA_028693885.1 Bacilli bacterium | reverse complement strand
ATCTTTTTAGCAACACTTGTAATCCTTATGAATTTAGTTACAGATATTTTGTATAAGTTTGTTGATCCAAGAATAGATTTCAGTTAGGAGGTAAAAATGGAAAAACCTAGAAAAAATCCTTTTAGTTTACAACTTAGGGCAGAAGACTTTTTACCTGCTACAGAGGAAGAAAAAAGCCAACAAGATCAAATGAGAGAAAGCGTAACTTTCTTTAAAGATGGTGTAAGAAAACTTAAAAAAAAT
Organism: Bacilli bacterium; assembly: GCA_028693885.1. Lineage (GTDB taxonomy): Bacteria > Bacillota_I > Bacilli_A > ML615J-28 > CAG-698 > JAQUUM01. The sequence continues at coordinate 15,728 of JAQUUM010000011.1, read as the reverse complement.
GTAATTGCAATGATTTGTTTTTGGATAATTGTTACTATAAGTTTAATGGCTATTTTTGTTCCGATGATTTACCCTTATGATTATGATCAACAATTAGGATTACAGCAATTTCAATCAGTTGATTCATCTTATAGTAATTTGAAACCATTTCAATATGGTGAAACTGAATTGCAAAGAATCGAAGACGGTGAAAAAATATTCCCACATATTTTTGGAACAGATAGTTTGGGAAGAGATTATTTTATTAGAGTAGTTTACGGTACTAGAATATCATTAGCAGTTGGTTTTTTTGCAAGTTTGCTAGTTTTAATGATAGGACTTATATATGGTTCTATTTCAGGATATGCTGGTGGTAAAACGGATCTTATAATGATGAGGTTTGTTGATATTATTTATGCTTTGCCAGATATGCTAATTATTATTCTTTTATCAGTTGTATTAAAAAATGTTATTAATTTAGAAGGTTCGTTTCTCGCCTCCTTAGGCACTAATATGGTTAGTATTTTTATAGTATTTGGTCTTTTATATTGGGTAGGAATGGCTCGTTTAATAAGAGGACAAATTTTAAGTGTTAAAGAACAAGAATTTGTATTAGCAGCAAAATCAATTGGAGCTAGTCCTTTTAGAATTATTACAAAGCATTTACTACCTAACTGTATTAGTGTAATTATAATTTCTACAGCTTTACAAATTCCTTCTGCCATATTTACAGAGAGTTTTCTAAGTTTTATTGGTTTGGGTGTATCTGTACCAATGCCTAGTTTAGGTTCTCTAGCAAATGATGCTTTGGGAGGAATTGTATCATATACATATAGGCTAGTAATTCCTTCTATAACTATTTTCTTGCTTGTACTATCATTTAATTTATTTGGTGATGGATTAAGAGATGCTTTTGATCCAAAACTTAAGAATTAGGAGGGGGTAAGAAATGAAAATATTAGAAGTAAAAGATTTACAAACCTCATTCTTCACACAATCTGGTGAAGTTAAAGCTGTTGATAAAGTAAGTTTTGATTTAGAAAAAGGTGAAGTGTTAGGAATTGTTGGAGAATCTGGAAGCGGGAAAAGTGTGACTGCTTATTCAATTTTACAAATCCTTACTTCTCCTGGAAAAATTATTGGGGGAAGTGTAAAACTAAAAGAGCAAGAATTAGTAGGACTTAGTGAAAAAGAAATGCGAAGCATTAGAGGTAATAAAATCAGCATAATTTTTCAAGATCCAATGACGAGTCTTAATCCTGTTTATAAGGTTGGCAATCAACTAATGGAAGCAATTTTGCTTCATACAAATAGAAATAAAGAAGAAGCATATTTAAGAGCAACTGAAATGTTAGAATTAGTGGGCGTTAATGATCCTAAAAAAAGACTTGATCAATATCCTCATGAATTAAGTGGTGGGATGAGGCAACGTGTCATGATAGCAATGGCTCTTGCTTGTGAGCCTGACATCTTAATTGCTGATGAACCAACAACGGCTTTAGATGTAACAATTCAAGCTCAAATTTTAGAATTGATTCAAGATATTCAAAAAAAATTTGGTATGACTACAATTCTTATAACTCATGATTTAGGTGTTGTTGCGGGGATGTGTGATAAGGTTGCTGTAATGTATGCAGGTAGAATAGTTGAGTATGGAACTACTGATCAAGTTTATTACAATCCAAGACATGAATATACAAAGGGTTTGATGAAGTCAATACCTAATGCCGAGAAAAAGAAAGAACGTTTAGTCCCAATTTCAGGAAGTCCAGTTGATTTGTTGAATTTACCAAAGGGATGTCCATTTTCACCTAGATGCGAAAAAACAATGAAGATATGTTTAAGAGAATACCCTGAAGCAATCGAAGTTGAAAAAGGACATATGGCAGCATGTTGGATGAATGTTAAAGATGAGGTATAGGTGCTAATATGAATGATAAAAATATAGAATTAGAAAAAAATGAAAATAGTGATATTTTAATTGAGGTTGCTAATTTAAAACAATATTTTTCAATTAGTACTGGGTTTTTAAAAAACGTAGATTTAAAAGCAGTTGATGATGTTTCTTTTCAAATAAAAAAAGGTGAAACTTTAGGTTTAGTAGGTGAATCTGGGTGCGGTAAAACTACAGTTGGAAGAACGCTACTAAATTTATATAAGCCAACAGGCGGTCAAATTTTTTATAAAGGAGAAGAAATTAAAACCAAAGAAGATATTAAGAAATTTAGACAAAAAGCTGCAATGGTTTTTCAAGATCCATATTCTTCACTTAATCCAAGAATGACAGTTGGTGATATAATAGGTGAACCATTAGATGTTCATAAGTTATATAATACTAAAGAAGAAAGAAAAGAACGAATTAGAGAATTGATGGGATTAGTAGGATTATCTAGTGAACATGCAACAAGATATGTTCATGAGTTTAGTGGAGGGCAACGCCAACGTATAGGAATCGCACGGGCTTTAGCAGTTAATCCTGACTTTATTGTATGTGATGAACCAGTATCTGCTTTAGATGTTTCAATTCAAGCCCAAGTAATAAATATGTTTGAAGACTTACAAAAAAAATTAGGTTTAACATATTTATTTATTGCTCATGATATTCATGTAGTAGAACATATTTCAAATCGTATTGCGGTAATGTATTTAGGCAAAATTGTTGAGATTGCAGAATCGAGCGAATTAACTTCTAATCCGCTTCACCCATATACAGTCTCATTAATGTCAGCTGTGCCTGTGCCTGATCCTAAAACCGCAAGAAGTAAAAAAAGAATTATTTTAGAAGGGGATGTTCCTAGTCCTTTAAAAGTGCCATCAGGTTGTGCTTTCAGAACAAGATGTCCCAAAGCTACAGAAATTTGTAGTAAAGAAACTCCTGCTATAAGGGAAATAAAGGTAGGACATTTTGCTGCTTGTCACAATATAGATTAAATAAAATCACATATATTGACAAATACTTCAAAAAATGGTAAAATAACAACGTCGTTAAAAATAAATAATGGAGGAAAAAAAGAAACAATGATTAAAAAGATTTCAATGTTTTTATTAGTGTTAGTCTCAGTCCTAGCTTTATCAGCTTGTGGAAAAACAAATGATAGACTAGTTGTATGTGTTGGTCCAAATCCAGACACAATCGATCCTGCTTTAAACAGTGCTGTAGATGGCGCAACAATGATTATCCATGCTTTTACTGGATTAGTTGGTTATCAACAAGATGCAAGTGGAGCTTTACAATTAGTTCCAGAATTAGCTACTGAATTACCAACTCCAACTACTTTAGCTGGTGGAAAAGTTCAATATGTATTTACATTAAAAGAAGGCTTGAAATGGTCTGATGGAACTGCTTTAGATGCTCATGATTTTGAATATGCATGGAAAAGAGCAGCATCTGTTGAACTAGGAGCTGACTATAGTTACATGTTTGATGTAATTGATGGATGGGCAGATATTTGGGCTGATGAACCATCTGCAGAAGCAGAATTAAATGTTACTGCATCTACTGATGGAACTCAATTAACAGTTGTATTAAATACTACATGTCCTTATTTCTTTGAATTGTGTGCATTCCCTACTTATATGCCAGTTAAACAAGAAATCGTTGATGCTAACCCTGATACATGGGCAACAGATGTAACTACTTATATTGGAAATGGTCCTTTTAAAATTACTGAATGGACAACTGATAGTAAAATAGTAATGGCTAAAAATGAATTTTATCATAACGCTGATGCTGTAGTACTTGATGAAATCGAATTTGCATTATCTGATGATGATACTGCTATTCTTACAAACTATCAAACTGGTGCTTACTCATTAATCGATTCAGTTCCAAATGATGAAATTGCTGCTTTAAAAGTTAGTCATGCTGATCAATTAGTTATTGCTGGTCAACTTGGAACTTATTATATTAACTTCAATGTTGATGCTGCTGCAACTGCTGCATTCTCAACAACTGATACTGATTTTTATACACTTAATGGTGTAGAAGTATCTGAAGCTAATAAAGTTAAAATTAGAAAAGCTTTAAGCTTATTCTTAGATAGAAATTATATCGCTGAAGAAATTGGCCAAGCTGGTCAACAACCTGCTAATAGTTATGTTCCAATTGGTTTAACAGAACCAGATGGATTAACTGAATTTGTTGAAAATAACGGACCAGAAGGCGATGGCGCTGGATATTATAGTGTTGATCCAGATGATTATTCTGGCAACTGTAGCCAAGCTGTTACTTTATTAAAAGAAGTTGGCTATACTTATAATGAGGTAACTAATAAATTTATTGATTTCCCTGCATTTACTTATCTTGCAAATGAAGGTAGTGGACATTTACAAATTGCTCAATATATGCAATCAGCATATGCTCAATATGGAATTACTATGGCAATTGAACAACAAGAATGGGGAACATTCTTGAATACTAGAAAAGATGGTAGTTTCGTTCTTGCTAGAAATGGTTGGTTAGGCGATTATAATGATCCGATTTCATTCCTTGATATGTGGACATCAACTAGTGGAAATAATGATTCACAATTTGGTAAGGGTGCACATGCAGATGTAGCAATTTATGGCGAAAACGAAGATCAAACATGGGCTCAAACTTATGATGTTTTAATTAATGAAATTAAAACTGAATCTGATCAAGCAGTTCGTTTTGCAAAAATGCATGAAGCAGAAGATATGATAATGGCAACTGGTGCAATCGTTCCTCTTTATTATTATACTGATCTATATATGGTTAGTCCTGATTTAGAAGGATTCTTTGCTTCACCATTAGGATATAAATTCTTTATGTATGCATCTTTAAAATAGTTAATATTTTTAAAGTTACAGGGAAACCTGTAACTTTTTTTATTTGTTTAAAATTTATAATATGTTATAATAATAGTAATGTATAAGTGAAATGGTGGAATATGAGACTTAGAAAAGACAAAACTGCAAATGAGGTTGTTTTAGAAAATCCTAATTTAGTAATTAAAAATTTTGAAGAAAAAATTAATAATTGGAAAAAGATATATAAGAGAGAAAAAATATATTTAGAAATAGGTATGGGAAAAGGAAAGTTTATTATAGAACATGCCTTAAAAAATAAAGATATTTTATTTGTTGGTTTAGAAAAAGAAGCTACAGTTTTAGTTAAGGCATTGAAGAAAGCTAAAAGTTTAGGAATAGATAATTTAGTTTTTTTAAATGAAGATGCTGCTAACATTAAAACATTTTTTGGAAACAAAGAAATTGATAAAATATATTTAAACTTTTCAGATCCTTGGCCTAAAAAACGTCACACAAAAAGGCGTTTAACTAGTGAGACATTTTTAATGGACTATAAATTTATATTAAATGAAGATGCTGATATAGAATTAAAAACAGATAATTCAAAACTCTTTGCTTATACTGTTGTAACACTAAATAATTATAATATGGAATTTTTGGATTTATCAGTGGATTTACATAGTGAAAGAGAAGATGTTATAACTACAGAATATGAAGATAAATTTTTAAAAAATAATAAACCTATATATTTTTTAAAAGTTAAATTTAGAAATGGTGAATAAAATGGAAATGAAGCATTATGAAGCACTACTTAACAAAAGAGGTGTTTCAGGAAATGAAAAAAGTGTAAGAAATTATTTAGAAACAGAATATAAAAAATATGATGTTGAAATTTTAAAGGATAACTTAGGTGGGATCTTTGCAGTCAAAAAAGGTAATAAAGATGATTTAAGGATTGTAGTAGCTGCTCATATGGATGAAGTAGGCGCTATGGTAAGTAATATTACAAAAGATGGATTTGTTAAGTTTATTGCAATAGGTGGAGTAATACCTGAGGTTTTTGTTTCACAACATATAGAAATAATTACAAAAGATGATAAAATAGTAAATGGAGTTATTGCGTCAATTCCGCCACATTTAAATAATGAACAAAAAGATTTTAAAATTGAGAATCTTTTTATAGATTTAGGATTATCAAGCAAGCAAGAAGTGCTTGATTTAGGTATTGATATAGGAAGTTTTGTTAATTTTAAAAATCAGTATTATAATCTAAGTGACCCTAATAAAATTGTTTCAAAAGCATGGGATAATAGATTTGGTTGTGCCATGACAATTACTTTACTTGAGAGTATTCAAAATGTTACACATAATAATACTTTAATTTTCGGAGCGACAGTTCAAGAAGAAGTAGGCTTAAGAGGTGCAAAAGTTGCTAGCCAAATGCTTAAACCAGATTTGTTTATTGCACTAGATGCTTCTCCTACAAGTGATTTTTTAAATGCTCCTGAAGGATTTGGAAAATTAGGTGAAGGTTTTTTGGTTAGGATGTATGATCCTGGATATATTATGAATAGTCAAGTTAAAGAGTATATAACAAGTTTAGCGATTAAAAATAATATTAAATTTCAAGAGTTTTTTTCTAAAGGTGGTACTGATGCTGCAGCAGCTCAGTATAATTCAGAAGTTGCTTTAACTATAGGACTACCTTGTAGATATATTCATTCAACTGCATCTATTGTAGACAAAAGAGATATTGAAGCAGTTAAAGAAATACTGATAGCTATTATAAAAGATTTAGATAAAGAGAAGTTTTTAAAAATCAAAAAATAAGGAGGTTTTATGAAGGGTATAATAATTCTAGCAGATCACTTTGAAGATGTTGAAGCGATTGCTACTATTGATGTTTTAAGAAGGGCTAAATTAGAAATAAAAACAGTTTCTACAAAAGAGTCATTAGAAGTAAGGAGTCAATCAGGAATTACAGTTAAAGCTGAAAAGTTAATGAAAGATATTGATGTAGCTGAATATGATTTCTTAGTAATCCCTGGTGGTAAAGCTGTTAGTGAATCTTTAGTAAAAAATGAAAAACTAAATACTTTAATTAAAGCTTTTGTTTTTGGTGAAAAATTAGTAGCAACCATTTGTGCAGCACCATCTTTAGTTGGAAAATTAGGATTTTTTGGAGGTAAAAAGTTTACATGTTTTCCTGGGTTTGAAAAGGATATTGATGGAAAGTATACAGCTAAAGAAATAGAAGTAGTGGATAATTTTATAACTGCAAGATCGATGTATTATTCTTTAGATTTTGGAGTAGCTATTATTGAGAAGTTGTTGGGAAAAGATAAAGCTAAAGAAATAATGAAAAGTATTCAAGGGTTAAAATAAGGCATTAATTATGCCTTATTTTAATTAGATTTTGTTTTTTAAAAACCTTGAAGAAAACTATATAATGTGTTAGAATAGTAGTAATTATTAGTAATGGAGAGAATGATGGCAAAAAATAATTCAAAGGTTATTGAAAAAACAACCGAAGAAAAAGAAAACAAAATAGAATTACAAAAGCCAAAGAAAAGTTCAAAAAAAGAAACTTATGATATTCCTAGATATGATGTTGATATCAAAAAGGGTTTAACTGCAGAGCAAGTTGCTGAAAGAGTTGAACATGGAATTGTTAATGTAAGTGATATTGAACATGGTAAAAGTGTTTTAAGTATAGTTGTTACTAATGTATTTACATTCTTTAACTTATTGTACTTTATTATTACAGTTTTATTAATTATGGCTCATGAATACAAAAACTTACTTTATCTTGCAATTGTAATTCCGAATATTATTATTGGTTTAGTTCAAGAGTTAAAAGCAAAAAGTACAATTAAAAAGTTATCACTAGTATCTTCTCCAACTGCAATTGTTGTAAGAGATGGTGAGGAAAAAGAAATCCCAGTTGAAGAAGTAGTTTTAGATGACGTAATGTATCTAAAAAATGGTAAACAGATTTGTTCTGATAGTATAGTTATTGAAGGTCAAATTGAAGCTAATGAGTCACTTTTAACAGGTGAGTCTGATGCAATCATAAAACAGGTTGGAGATTTATTATTATCAGGAAGCTTTGTAGTTTCTGGTACTTGTTATGCAAGGGTTGATAAAGTTGGTAAAGATAATTATTTAGAAAAGTTATCAAAAGATGCTAAAAAATATCGTAAGCCTAGAAGTGAGTTAATGAAGACTTTGAAAATTACGATTCAAGTTATTGCAGTTTTAATTGTACTTTTGATTTACCCAATGTATATAACAAACAGTAGTGGTGGTGCTAGTTTCGCTAATATTGTTACTTCAACATCAGGTTCTGTAATTGGAATGATTCCAGCTGGACTTTTCCTATTAACAAGTGTGGCTTTAGCCGTTGGTGTTATTAGACTTGCTAAAAATAATACTTTAGTTCAAGAATTATATGGTATTGAAATGTTAGCAAGAGTTGATGTGCTTTGTTTAGATAAAACAGGTACTATTACAGATGGAACTATGAGAGTTTGTGATTTTGTTGAAATTAAAAATGAAACAGAATATACAGTAAGAGAAATTATAGGATCGATGATGAATGCGTTTAGAGATACAAACCCTACATCAGAAGCCTTGATTAAATATTTTGATATTAATAAAGTTTTAAAAGCAAAAGAAGTGGTTCCGTTTTCTTCTCAAAGAAAATATAGTGCTGTTACTTTTGAAAAAGGTGGTACTTTTATAATAGGGGCACCTGAGTTTGTATTAGTTGATCAATACTCAAAAGTAAGAAGTAGAGTTGATAAGTTTGCAGCTCAAGGCTGTAGAGTTTTAGTTCTTGCTCAAGCTGGATCTTCAGTTAAAGAAAAAGTTCCAAATAATGCTAAAGCAATTGCTTTGATTGTTATTCAAGACCATATTAGAGAAGATGCAAGTGATACGATCCAGTATTTTAAAAATAATGGTGTTGATGTAAAAGTTATCTCAGGAGATAATGCTACAACAGTTTCAGAAATTGCAATGAGAGTTGGAATTCCTGGCGCTGATAGATGTGTTAGTTTAGAAGGTAAATCAGATGAAGAAGTTAAATCTTTAGCACTTGATTATACGGTATTTGGTAGAGTTGTACCTAGTCAGAAAAAAATTTTAGTTCAGGCTTTAAAAGAACATAAAAAAACTGTAGCCATGACAGGTGATGGTGTTAATGATATTCTAGCTTTAAAAGAAGCTGATTGTTCAATTGCTATGGCATCTGGAAGTGAGGCTACAAGACTTGTATCGCATTTAGTTTTAATGGATTCAAATTTTGCCTCTATGCCTAAGGTTGTAAACGAAGGTCGTAGAGTAATTAATAACATTCAAAGGACTTCGACTTTATTTTTAGTAAAAACTTTGTTTTCGATTTTGCTTACAGTCCTTTATATTGCACTATCTAAACCATATCCATTCCAACCAAAAGATTTAGCGATGGTAGAATATTTTTGTATTGGAATACCAGCCTTTTTCTTATCACTTCAACCAAATAATGAAAAAGTAAAAGGTCGTTTTATTTTTAATGTCTTAAAGAATTCTATTCCTGGTGCTTTAACGGTTTTATCGTTTCATATCATACTTAATTTTATGAACCAAATATTTACTATTTTACCAAGTAATATGAGTGTTATTACAATGGCTCCAGATGAATTTAGAGTTATCATAATTTTAGTAACTACATTTGTAGTTGCCTTGGTGCTATATGAGGTTTGCAAACCTTATAATTGGTTTAGAAAACTTCTATTTATTTTAATGATTGCTTTTTGTGGTTTATATTTATTGATATTCTCAAATATTATGAATATACCACTAGATTTACTTAGTTTACAAAGTGTCTTATTAACTGTGATAATGGCATTAATTGCTCATCCGATTATGAAAGGGATTAGGTATCTTTTTAAAAAAATGTGATAAAAGATTGCGTTTTATTAAAGAGTGTAGTATAATCCTTAAAGGAATAAAGATATCCTTGCTTAACCTCGTGGTTAAGCCAATATGACCAAAAGGAGGTGGAAAGAATGACTGAATACTTAGGTATGTACATCATTCGTCCAAAAGATTTAAATGAAGAAATGGTTGAAGCGGTTTTAGCTGATATCAATAAAATTTTCACTGATAATGGTAGTGAAATTCTTGAAGTAAATCAATGGGGAATGAAAGACTTTGCTTATGAAATTCAACAAGCTGATGAAAAAGGGTTAACTAAATATCGCAGAGGTTACTATGTGAAATTTAAGGCTAACGCTACAACTGAAGCTGTAAATGAATTCACACGTGTTTGTAATATCAGAGAAGATATTTTAAGACATATCATTGTTAAGAACTAGGAGATAAAGATGAATAAAGTTATTTTAACTGGTCGTTTGGTAAAAGATCCAGAATTAAAACATACATCAAATAGTATTGCATATGTTCAATTTACAATTGCAGTCAATAGACCTTTTGCAAGTAAGGATTCTAATCAACAACAGGCTGATTTTATTTCTTGTGTTGTTTGGAGACAAGCAGCTGAAAATCTTGCAAGGTATATAAAAAAGGGCGGATTAATTGGTGTTGAAGGCCGTATCCAATCTAGAACTTATGATGATGCAAGTGGAACAAGACAGTATACTATGGATGTTGTGTGTGACAATATTGAGTTTTTAGAACCAAAGAACAAATCAGAATCAAGTAATGATTATGATTATAATAAACCACGTTATGAAGAACCAAAAAGACAAGAACAAAAACCAAGTAAAGATCCGTTTGAAAATGTTAAGAGTAATTTTGATATTTCAGATGATGATCTACCATTTTAAGGAGGAAAAATAATGGCATATTTTCGTGCAAAACGTAAAAAGACTTGCTATTTCACAGATAATAAAGTTGAAAAAATAGATTTTACTGATTATGAATTATTAAAAAAATTCATCTCTGACAGAGGAAAGATTTTACCTCGTAGAGTAACAGGAACAAAAGCTATTTATCAAAGAGAATTAGCTGTTGCAATTAAAAGAGCAAGACATATGGCTTTATTGCCGTTTGTTAAAGAATAGTAAATTTCTTAGCCATATCAATTTGATATGGCTTTATTTTACCTTTGATTTAATATAAAATCTTTTACTTTATTAAAGATTATGATATAATAAGTTACGTTAATAAGGTAAGAGGAATTAAATTATGAAACAGAAAAACAGAATATTATTAACTTTATTAATCATAATAATTTTAGGCTTAGCAGTTTTTGTTTTTGCATTAATAGAAGAAACATCGCCTTTAGTTGCCTATCTTTCTTTGGGCGTAGCGTTAACTGCTTCTTTGGTTATTAATATGGTTAATTTTAATATGAAAAGTCAAAAAAAATTAGAATGGTTAGAAAAAAGAATGACCTTATGGAATTCTATTTCTTTTCGTGTCCAAAAAGCCGGGGAAGTTTCATTTAATGAAATTCCAATTGCAATTTTAATTTTTGATGATGAATATGTTATTCAATGGGTTAATAAGTTTGCTAAAGAAATTTTTATGAATCAATTAATCGAAAGAAATATTGAAAATATAAATAAAAATTTAGCAAAACAATTAATAGTTAAAGCTAGTGATTTTGATATAAAAGTATATGGCAAAGTTTTTCAGTGTAGAGTTTTATATGAGTATAATATTATTTATATGACAGATGTTACTGAACAAAAAAAAATAGAAAAGCGTTATAAAGAAAGAACTTTAGCTTTAGGAATAATTAATCTTGATAATTTAGATGAAGCACTTGTATCTTTTGATACAAAAAGTAAAGCCCTACATATTAGTAATATGATTGGTATATTAGAAGAATGGGCTAATAAATATGATTTTTATATTAAAGGTTATAGTGAAGAAAGATTTTTACTTGTATTAGATAATTCACAATTGCAACAAATTAAAAAAAGTAAATTAGATATTTTATCAACTCTAAAAGAGTATTGTATTAAGTATAGCATTAGAGTAAGTGCTAGTATTGGAATTGCCTGTAAAGATGTTGATTCAAACTCTTTAGCTGATTTAGCTTTAGAACAACTTAATCTTGCGATAAGTCGTGGGGGAGACCAAGCGGCTGTTTTAGAAGACGAAGAAGTTAAATATTATGGAGCGCTTATCGAAGGCTTTGAAACTATCGCATCACCATATATTAGAATGAAGGCTTTAGAACTAAAAGATTTAATGCTTAAAGCATCAAATGTTATAATTCTTTCACATATTAATATGGATGCTGATGCTTTTGCTTCATCGCTTGCACTTCAAAAGATTGCGTTATCTTTAAATAAATCTTCACATATGGTTTTTGAAGAAGAATTAGTAGATGATACTGTTAAGAGTATTTATAAACACATTAAACTTTCGCATGTTAATGTTTTAAATTATTTAGTTAATAGAAAAGAAGCCTTAGCTTTGATAGATACAAATACACTTTTAGTAATTGTTGATTGCCAATATGCTAATATTTTAATGGAAGAAAAAATATATAAAAAAGCTCATAAGATAGCTGTAATAGATCATCACAGAAGAAATACAAATGCTATTGATAATCAAATTTATTCACATATTCAAACTAGTGCATCATCTAGTGTTGAGTTAGTAGTAGAATTGATGGGATTCTTAGAGCTTAGTAAAATTGAAATTTCAGAAGAAGAAGCAACTTGGATGATGATGGGTATATTAATTGATACTAATTCATTTACTTATAGAACTTCTGATAGAACATTTAATGTATTAGCATCTCTTAATAAATTACAAGCAAATATGGCAAAAGCAAAAAAATATTTAAGAGAAGACTACATTGATTACACTAAAAAAGCAGTTATTTTAAATAATGCTGTTTTAGTTGAGGATTCTTTTATGGTTGCAGTAGGAGAAGATGAAATTTACCAAAGAAATTTATTAGCAAAGGTTGCTGATGAATTAAGTAATATTGACAAAGTAGAAGCTGCTTTTTGTATTGGAAAAATAAGTCAAACAGAAATTGGAATTAGCGCTAGAAGTTTAGAAGGTGTTAATGTTCAAGTAATTATGGAAGAGTTAGGTGGTGGCGGTCATTTTAATAATGCGGCTGCTCAATTAACTGATACTACATTAGAAGCAGCGAAAGAATTATTAATAAGTAAATTAGCTAAAGTTAAGGAAGAAGGTAAAGTGGATATGAAAGTTATTCTTACTAAGGATGTTAAAGGAAAAGGAAAAAAGAATGAAATTATTAACGTTCCTAATGGGCATGCTAATTTCTTAATCAGAAATAATGAGGCTATTGCAGCAACTGTTGATAATATAAAACAATTAGAATTTAAAAACTTACAAGCTAAAGCTGCTGAACAAAAGCATTTTGAAGAAATGCAAGAGTTAAAAAAGACAGTGGAAGCTCTTAGTATAAAAGTAGCGGTTAGAGTTGGTCAAAACGGAAAACTTTTTGGAAGTATTACGAACAAACAAATCGTTGAAGAATTTAAAAAACAACATGATATTGAATTAGAAAAAAGAAAGATTTTATATGATAAAGATATTGAAGCACTAGGTACTTATACAATTCCGATTCAACTTCATAAAGATGTGCTAGCTAATATTACTGTTCATGTAGTGGAGATGGCAAAAAATGAATGATAAATTAAACTCACCTTTTAATACTCAAACTGAAGATTTTTTAATCGGTAGTGCCTTAATCGATGAAAAAACAGCTAGTGATGTTTTAGCTTCTCTAAAAGAAGAAGAGTTTTTTGATGGAAAAAACAAGAATATTTTTAGAGCTATGGAAAAAATTAATAACAGAAAAGAGAAAATTGATCATAGCAGTGTAGCTGAAGAGTTATCGCGAATGGGAGTATTAAATGAAATCGGTGGCGAAGAATATTTAATTAATTTAATGGAATCTGCACCATCTTATATAGCTTCTGAGAGCTATATTGAATCAACAAAAGAAAAAGCATTAGGAAGAAGACTTTTAGATGTAACTAAAGAAATTTCTGACAAAGCTAAATCTAATGAGATGCCTTTGAAGGAATTAATGGAATTTGCTTTGACAAAAATTAATGCTGTTGTTGCTAAAAGAAAAGCAACAAGCTTTGTTGATGTAGGTTCTGTAGCTGATGAAGTTTTAGATGCAATAGAAGATATTAGAAAAAACGATAACAATTTAACAGGAATAGATACAGGTTTTACAAAACTTAATGAAATAACAAATGGATTTCAAAAAGGTGAATTAGTAATTTTAGCTGCTAGACCATCTTTGGGTAAATCTACTTTAGCTTTGAATATCGCAACTCATGTTTGTAAAACTATGGATAAAGCGGTAGCTTTTTTCTCACTAGAAATGGGTAACCCTCAATTAGTAATGAGAATTCTAAGTAGTGTTTCAGCTGTTCCACTAAATGATATTAAAAAAGGTAAATTAACTGACGATGATATGGCTTCGATTTATTTTGCTAAAAACCAAATTTCAAAATATAAATTAAACCTATATGATGATAGTTTTACGGATATTCAAGATATTAGATTAAGTTGTCAAAAACTACAAAGAGATGCTAAATTAGATCTATTAATAATTGATTATATGCAATTAATCACAGCTGATGGTAAAAGCCGATATGAGCAGGTTAGTAAGATTTCAAGAATGCTAAAAGTGTTAGCCAGAGAATTAGATATTCCGGTTATTGCTTTATCACAATTGTCCAGAGATATTGAAAAACGTGATAAAGAAAGTAGATCACCAATGCTAGCTGACTTAAGAGAGTCAGGAAGTATTGAACAAGATGCTGACATCGTAATGTTTTTACATAAAAAAACGGCTCCAAAAACTGATGATGAAACAGTCAAAAGATTAAATTCTAGAACTGAATTATTAATACTTAAAAATAGACAAGGACCAACTGGAGAAGTGCCTTTAATATTTAAAGGTCAAACTTGCTCATTCAGTCAATATGAAGGATAAAAAATGATTAATAGACTTGATGCAATAGAAAAAAGATACAATAAAATAAACCAAATGCTAACCTTAAATGAAGTAGTAAGTGATGTTAAAAAAATGACTGAATTACTAAAAGAGCTAAAGTCAATGGAAAAAACGGTTTTAGTATATCGCGACTACAAAGCAGTACTTAATGAGATCGAGGGTTTAAAAGAGTTGCTTAATGATCGTGAAATGAAAGAAATGGCTGCTTTAGAATTAGAAGAAAAAGAGTTAGAAAAAGAAAAAATTGAAGAAATGTTAGAAATACTTTTAATTCCAAAAGATCCTAATGATGAAAAAAATGTCATCGTTGAAATCAGAGGAGCTGCAGGCGGGGATGAGGCTAATCTTTTTGCTGGAGACTTGTTTAGAATGTATGCTAAATATGCCGAGAGCAGAAATTGGAAAATTGAAGTATCAACTGCAATTGAAACAGGTATTGGAGGCTTCTCACAAATTGAATTTATGGTAAAGGGTGATAGTGTTTATTCAATTTTAAAGTATGAGTCAGGAGCTCACAGAGTTCAAAGAATTCCTCAAACAGAATCACAAGGAAGAATTCATACCTCAACTGCTACAGTATTAGTAATGCCTGAGGCTGATTCGTTTGATTTTGAACTTGATTTAAATGAAGTAAGAATAGATATTTTTTGTTCATCAGGACCTGGTGGGCAAAGTGTTAATACAACTAAATCAGCGGTTAGAGCAACTCACGTTCCTACAGGGATTATGGCTCAATGTCAAGATGCAAAAAGTCAACACGAAAATAAAGCTAATGCTTTAAAAATCTTACAAGCACGTTTATTTGATAAAATAATGCAAGAAAAAGAAGAAAAAATTGGTCAAGAGCGCATGTCTAAGATAGGGCATGGAGATAGAAGTGAAAAAATTAGAACATATAACTATCCTCAAAATAGAGTAACAGATCATCGTATTGGATTTACTATCCAACAATTAGATAGAGTTATGGAAGGCAAACTAGATCCTATTATAGATGCCT
>JAQUUM010000149.1 GCA_028693885.1 Bacilli bacterium | reverse complement strand
ATGGGATTAAATGTTATTGGTTCAAATCCGACTGGTAGTAGGCACTATTAAGTTAGATTGGACTTGTAACACGAGTTTGAACTAAGCATTGAGAAGCTGTGACACGAGTACGAACTATTTGAAAAAAAATGCAATGAAATAATCTTTTACCATAAATATCTATGATATCTTTATCAAATATGATAAAATAGTGATAATAAGATGATAAAAACGAGGTATTTATATGAGATATGATATTACCGTAAAAAAATTAAGAGAAGCAATGATTGTTTCACAAGAGGAGCTAGCCAATATTATTGGTGTTTCTTTAGTTACTGTTAATAGATGGGAAAAAGGAAAATTTAAACCAACTATTAAAGTGAAACGCAAATTAAATGAACTTTTTATTAAATATAATATAAATGATAGGGAAGAGTGAAAAGGCAATGAATAATAATAAAGAACGTGAAAGAACAGAATTGCATCGTACCATTTGGCAAATAGCCAATGATTTAAGAGGTTCTGTTGATGGATGGGATTTTAAACAATATGTTTTAGGAATGTTGTTTTACCGATTCATTTCAGAAAACTTAGAAAATCACATTAATAAGAATCAACATGAAGCAGGATATAAAGATTTTAAATATAATGAACTATCAGATGAGGAAGCAGAATTTGCTAGAAAGCAAGTTGTTGATGAAAAAGGTTTTTTCATTTTACCTAGCGAACTTTTTTCTAATGTTGTTAAAAAATCTTCAACCGATGAAAACCTAAACATGACATTAGAAAAAGTCTTTAGAGACATAGAAGGATCAGCAATAGGAACGCCATCTGAAGATAGCTTTAAAGGGCTATTTGATGATATTGATGTTAATTCAAATAAACTAGGTAGAACAGTTGTCGAAAAAAATGGTCGGCTAAGTAAATTGATGATTGCAATCAATGACTTACAAGTAGGAAAATATGAAGACAACACTATTGATGCCTTTGGAGATGCATATGAGTTTTTAATGACTATGTATGCAGCTAATGCTGGTAAATCTGGTGGTGAGTTCTTTACACCACAAGAAGTTAGCGAATTGTTAGCTAAAATAGCAGTAGTCGATTTTACAACTGAAGATAAAAAAATGAAAGAATCAGTCAATAAAGTCTATGACCCTGCTGCAGGTTCGGGTTCACTGCTTTTAAAATTTTCTAAGATACTTGGTAAAGATAAAGTTAAACAAGGTTTTTATGGTCAAGAGATTAACTTAACAACATATAACCTGGCAAGAATTAATATGTTTTTACATGATATACCGTTTGACAAGTTTAATATTGCTTATGGAGATACATTAAAGAATCCTTATCACTGGGATGATAAACCATTTGATGCAATCGTTTCTAATCCACCATATTCAATTAAATGGGAAGGAGACTCTAACCCGCTTCTAATCAATGATGAAAGATTTTCTCCAGCCGGCGTATTAGCACCTAAATCGAAGGCTGATCTTGCTTTTGTTATGCATATTTTAAGTTGGCTATCAACAAGTGGAACAGCATCTATTGTTGAATTTCCCGGTATTTTATATAGAGGTGGGGCAGAACAAAAAATAAGAAAATATTTAATTGATAATAATTATGTGGATACCGTTATTCAGTTACCTGCAGATTTATTCTTTGGTAGTACAATTGCAACTATTATACTAGTTTTAAGAAAAAATAAAACAGACAATAAAGTCCTATTTATTGATGCGAGTCAAGAGTTCGTTAGATTTGATACTAAAAATAAATTGTCTGATAAAAATATAGATAAAATCTTGGATACAGTAAGATTTAGAGAAGAAGAAAAGTATTTCTCTAAGTATGTTGATCAAAAAGATATTGTTGCTAACAATTATAACTTATCAGTTAATAACTATGTAAAAATAGAAAATACTAGAGAAGTTATTGACATTAAAGAGTTAAATAAAAATATAGATAAAGTGGTTAAAAATGTTGATTATTTAAGAAAAGAAATAGACAAGATTATCGATAAACTTGAAGGTGATGGCAATGATTGATTACAATCAAAAGTATACTTTAGGTGAACTAGAGAATCTCAATATTATTAAACTAGGTAGAGGTAATGTGATATCTAAAAATGATATTAGAAATAACCCGGGTAAATATCCAATATATTCATCATCAGCCATTAATAATGGAAAAATGGGTGAATATGGGGGGTATATGTTTGATGACGAGAGGATAACATGGTCCATAGATGGTGGTGGTAAGTTTTTCTATAGAAACAATCATAAATATTCTGTGACAAATGTCTCAGGTTGGTTAAAGGTAATTAATTCTGATATTTTAAACACAAAGTTTCTCTATTATTTATTATTGAATGAATGGAGTTTCAAAAAATATGACTATACCAATAAAGCGCATCCTTCAGTAATAAGAGATGATTATATACTTCACATCCCTTCTATAGATGTCCAAAACGAAATAGTTGAAGTTTTGGACAAATTTAGTGCTTTAGAAGCGGCGCTAGAAGCGGCGCTAGAAGCAAGAACTAAACAATATGACTATTATGCTAACCGTTTATTGGTGAATAATAAATATAGAAGAATTACACTGGGGGAAATTGGTGATATAAAAATGTGTAGAAGAATTTTTAAAGAAGAGACAACTACTCAAGGTGAAATACCATTTTATAAAATAGGTACATTTGGTGGTTCTGCTGATGCTTATATTTCTAATTCACTTTATAATGAATATCGTAATAAATATTCTTTCCCTAAAAAAGGAGACATATTAATTTCTGCTTCTGGAACGATAGGAAGAACAGTTGAATACAATGGTGAAAAAGCATACTTTCAAGATTCTAATATAGTGTGGATAGACAATGATGAAGAATTAGTTTTAAATAAATATTTATATTATCTATATTCTGTAATTGAATGGAAAGTTTCTACAGGAGGAACAATTTCTAGACTTTACAACAATATCATCCTTAATACTGAAGTTGGAATTCCGCCCTTAAACGAACAAGAACGTATCGTTTCTATCTTAGATAAATTCTCTGCACTTGTCACAGACATTAAAGAAGGATTACCGGCTGAGATAGAACTTAGACATAGACAATACGAATATTATAGAAACAAACTTTTAACTTTTGATAAGGAGTAAATGCTTATGAACAATTATAATGTAATAATTGAAAATATTGATTCGACTGTTGTTAGTTCGTACGAATCAAATAAAACTAAACAATCTGAATATCAAAGTGAAGCAGATTTAGAAAAATCCCTTATTAAGCAGTTAATTAGTCAAGGTTATGAATATTTAAATGTTAAAAATACTGAAGAATTGTTTATCAATTTAAAAAGTCAGTTAGAAAAGTTAAATAATTTTAAATTTAGCAATAAAGAATGGAACAGAATGCTAATTAATTATTTAGCTAATCCTAAAGAATCAA
>JAQUUM010000148.1 GCA_028693885.1 Bacilli bacterium | reverse complement strand
AATTAAAAAAAGAAAATATACCAGTTGCTTTTAAAATATACCCAGGATGCTATCATGCCTTTGACATGATAGTGCCTTGGTCAAAACAAGCACGTGATGCTAAAAGATTTGTAATAGATAATTTTAAGGATTTTTTAATTAGATATTAAAAAATTAAAAAAAGTGAAAGATAAAATATGAAAGATAGTGAATTTAAAAATATATATAAGTTATACAATCCTAGGCTTATAAAAAAAGATGATTATGAATTAATTGAAAGACTTCATTTTAGTTTTGAATCATTTAATAAAATAAGGCATAGTCAAGCCAAAAAAAAGGTTCTTACAAAAGAAGAAGCTTTAAAAGATGTTGAGAGTTTTTTAAAATTATTAGAATATTGTTATAGTGGATATGATTATTATAAAACAATGATTAATTTTGAATCAATTATCAATAATATAATAGATTACATAAACAAATCAAAAAAAATAACTAATTATAAATTAGCCAAAGTAATATTTGAAAAATTATCTATAGATTTACTTGATGGACACTTTCAAATATATGCTTGTAAGCATAGTTTTTGTTTCTATAAACCTTATTATGCTTATGTTACTTCAATTATAGTAGAAGAGTTTGACCAAAAAAATTTCATAGTTGTAAAGGGTAATAGAAAAATTAATAAAGGTAGTATAATTTCTAAAGATGAAATTCTAGATAAAGTATTACCAACATTTCCGAACAATGATAAAAAGAGATATTTTGTAGGAATTATCTCTAATCAAAAAACATCAAATATTGTTATAAATAATCTTAGGTTTAAAACCCATATAATAAAATCTAATTTTTCTAATTCTAAAAGAAAAAAATATAATTGTAGATTAGAAGAATATGATAGTTATAATCTATATTATAATAATACATATTTGTGTAAAGAAGATAATATAAATATAATCCAACATTTCAAAAATATTGGTTTGAAGTGTAGAAATAAAAGTATTAACATTTGGGATATTAGGGGGAATATGGGTGGGAATTCTATATATCCAAAAAACTATATCTTAGGATTAAATTCGTACGCTAATTGGCGATGCCATTTTGCTAGCATTAATGGAATTGTTTTTGGTAATAAACAAAATAAAAAAACATATGAAATTATTGAAGCAAAAGAATATGAATATGATAATGCAACTTATGATGGAACTTTATATGTTCTAATTAACAAGAATGTTGCTTCAAGTGGAGAAAGTGCAGTAGCTTATGCAAGGTCTTGTAAAAACGCTATTTTAGTAGGTTCTGCTACAGCTGGTGTTGGAATGTTTGGCGATGTAAGATTATATCAATTAGAAAACTCAAAAATAATTATCCAACTTCCTTATAAAGTATTTTATGATGAAGACTTTAAAGAAGGAAAAGGATATATTCCAGATTACTGGATTGATTCAAAGAAACCAATTAAAGAATTAATGAGATATCTAAATATGAAAAAGATAAAAATGGAGGAAAGTAATGAATAAAAAATATTATGAAGAATTGCCAGAGGGGTATGAACTTGCTGAGGTAGTCGAATTTGATGAAGCTAAAAATAAAAAAGTAAGTTTTAAACAAATTATATTAATGTCTTTAAGTACTATTATTATATACTTAATAAGGGTTATTTGGATACCTATTGAGTCATCAGAACCAGTTGGTATTTTGAATGCTATGTTGTATGGTATGTTAATTGGTATAATGATAGCTTTAGTATTTTTAATTTTATATTATTTAATGAGTTATTTATTTTTTAAATTAATAATCAATCCTAAAATTAAAATCAAAATTATAAAAAAGATAGTAGTATTTTCTTTTCCCAATGCATATATGAAAAAAAGGCCTTATTTAATTAGTAAAATTACACCTAGTATACTGTTTACTTTATTAACACTAATACTTGTTTTTATAATAAATGGACAATTTTTTGTACTTTCGCTTTTAGTAATAAATGCAATAAATATTTTTGTTATTGACATAACTATGTATAATAATAAACCTTTCCTTAAATATGGGCAAGATACTTTAGTGTTAGATGAAGGATTAAGCCAAAAAATTTATATAAAGAAAAATTTATAAATAGTTTGATATAAAAATGTAAAAAAATATTTTTTTGAAAATAAAAATATGTTATAATTTATACATGGAGTTGCTAGATTTATTAAAATATTATTTTAATGATTACTAGCAATTTTTTGGTTAAAATTGCTTTATAAGTGGGAAACTATGCAAGCAGTTAAAGAATTCTTTAAAAAGTTATTTTCAAGTGTTAGTTTATTTCTAAAGAAGTTTTTTAGTAAAAAGATGAATGTTTATATTACAATCGGAGTTAGTGTTTTACTGGTTGGTTTAATTGTAGGTTTAGCACTTGCTAAACCTAATAATCCAAATCCGACTGATAATGATGATGATCAAAGTGGTATAATTGATGATGAAGATGATGAAGTTATTGAAACTAATTATAATGTTACTGTAAGTGGAAGTGGAAGTGGTGATGTTAACTATGGTGGATTAACTCAAGTTGTTGAAAATGGGAGTCTAAGTTTAGAGTTTATACCAACTGATGATTTTTATTTAAGTGCTTTAAATATTAACGGGCAAGAATTTAGTAATGATGAAATATTAAATGCTGTAACAGAAGGTTATACTATTAGTAATATTATAGCTGATGTTGTAGTTAACTATACTTTTACTTTAAAACCAATTGTAACTTCTTATACTGGAGAAAAAATTATACCAGTCGCTAATGTTTTTACAATTGATACTTTTGATAAATATATATGGTTTATGCAAGTTGCTAGTAATTTAGGTAATCCTGATATAACTGAAACGGGAATCGCATCTTTACCATATAGTTTTATGAGTAAAACAATAAACCTTGAAATTGATTTAGATTTATATGGATTTATTGTAGCTCCGATAGGATTAGGGTATCCTAATAGATTCGAAGGTACATTTGATGGTAAAGATCATACTATTAAAAATCTAAAAATTAATGGTAGTTATGTTAATTGTGCTTTGTTTGGTGATACAAACTTCGCTACAATTAAAAATATAGTTTTAGAAAATGTTGATTTAAATAGTTCTGATAAAGCTGCTGGAATAGTTGCTGTTTCAAATAACTCTACAGTCACTAATTGTAGTGTTAGTGGAAATATTTATGCAGATGACTATGCAGGTGGAATAATTGCTTTTGGAAGTGGAGCAAAGGACTCTATAAATTACGCAACAGTTTCTTCCAAATTAGAAGCAGGGCTTATCTATGCTGCAGGTATCACAGCCTATGGCAGTGATATTCAAAACTGTATTAATTATGGTGATATCACAGGCTATAGGAATGTTGGAGGAATAGGAGGATCGGTCAATAATATTCTCAATTGTGCTAATTATGGAGAAATAACTGCTTCTGGATTAGTGGCAGGCGGAATTGTTGG
>JAQUUM010000147.1 GCA_028693885.1 Bacilli bacterium | reverse complement strand
AAAAAGAGAATTAATTCTCTTTTTTCTTTTGTATTGGTGTATTTATTTAATACTAATAAGTAGAAGTTTAAAGTTGTTTAAACGATTAGAAAGGAAATTTGGGGCCTTATACGGGAATTTAGAGATGAGTTTAAAGGCGAAATATATTTTGTTTGAAAAAGAATAAAAACTGCTTATATAATTAGATATATAAACAGTTTATTTAAGCTTGTTGTATAGTTTTTCACCAAAGTAATCGATTAAAATTAAAATTCCACAGTTTAAGATGTAAAGGTAGTCTTCTTTAATACATCCTAGTTGATAAGATAGAATCTTTTCTTGAGTTATTTTATTAAGATATTCATCATATTCAATAATTTTATTTTTCTTTTGCAATAAATGAGTTATTTTTAATAAGTTGACTTTTACTAATTTTAAAAAGAGGGGCCAATCATAAGTGTTTATGTTTGCAGGGTTTCCTCTTTCATTGACTATTTGTTTATATTTAGATAGTTCGTTTACATTAACATAACGATTTAAAAAATCGTTCTCATTATTTAAGTCAATATCTCTATATGATTCAAGCATAGGATAATTGATTAACAACTTCCCGTTTTCTGTTGGATCATCAAAATAGTTAACCATTTTAATAAGTATATCTAAATTATTTTTATAGTGATTATCTTGTAAATCACAATCAAAAATAAGGTAAATGTAAGCAAAATTATTTCGGAGTACTATAGTTTCCTTTTCTGAGTTTTTTCTTTCTTGTAAAATGGTGATTGTATCTGTGTCAAAATCATATTTTTCAATTTCTTTATACAATTCATAAAGGTTAGTTTTAAAAGGAAAAATCTCTAATTCAAAATCCTTATTTATTTTTCCGATTTTTTTGAAAAACTTTTTTTCATCAACTTCACCTTCTACTATTAGTAATATTTTATTCTTCATCCGTAAAGGCACCATTTTTATACATTTTTTCTAGGTTGTGAGCTTCTCTTATTTCTTTATCAGTGCTATCTGATAATGGCTTTATAGTTTTATTATCTGAAATAATAAAACAGCAGTCAGGTCTTGTTAGAGCGTTTTGCATTAAATATATATTATGTGTAGTAACAAAAGATTGGAAATGCTTTTGAGAATTTAAAGCTTTGAAAATATATTCAGCGGTTTCATAATGATAGTAAGCATCAAATTCATCTAAATATAAAAAGGTTACATTTTCAAAAGATAAGCTCCAACAATAGTAAAGCCATAAAGATTTAGTACCGCTTGAGATAATTGTGCTAAATTCAGCTGAAGTTTTTTTGTATTGAGCAAAAATAGTTTTAATACCATTTATTTCTTTTATTACTAAATTATAGTTTAAACCATTTTTTGAAAGAAAGTCTTGAAAATCTTTTAATTTATCATTTTTGATAATTACAGCGTGCATATTTTCTTCATTAGATTTTAATCCGATATAAGTATTACCTTCTGATAAACATCTAAACCAAAGCATTCCTTGGACAAATTTCATTATTTTAGTGATTGGTGATTTTTCATTTGTTAGGGTATTGCTATAGATATATTTTAAAATTGAAATTCTATTATC
Source organism: Bacilli bacterium (assembly GCA_028693885.1). Taxonomy (GTDB): domain Bacteria; phylum Bacillota_I; class Bacilli_A; order ML615J-28; family CAG-698; genus JAQUUM01. The sequence goes on along the minus strand of JAQUUM010000147.1, from coordinate 1,874 downwards.
TTTGATTTCAAAATTAAGATGTTTTGTTCCTAATATATTATCGTTTTTTTGTATTTGTCCTTTTTGTCTATAATCACATGATAAGATTATTTCATTATTCATTTCTATCTGTTCAAACAATAGTCCACGCATGAAATCTTTTTTGTAATGGTATAAAACTTCGTTAGTACCGAATTGAAAAGTATAATTAAACGTTATATTATTTTCACTGCCTTCATAGTTTATATAGTGATAAGTAAACATAGGGCTTATAACAGGTTTATCTGTTAGGTGGGAAGTTATATCGTATAAAGCAAGTCCGAGATTTGTTTTACCACTTCCATTTTTACCATAGATTATACCTTTATTAACTATTCCGGGAGATTTGATTTGATCCTCGTTAAAGTGATAGTCTCTCTTGTTTGATAGATCAAAAACTAGTTCATCTTTAAAACCTTTGAAGTTTTTTACACTAAATTTTTTAATCATAATAATCCTCCATGGATGTATAATATCACTTTTGGTTTTAAAAAGCAAGTGCTACCGTAAAAAAAATACGGCAAGTTTTATAATTGGAATTTTAATCAAAAATGGTACAAGATTAAGTTGTTTATTTCAAATATATAAAATGTAAAAATTATAAAAACTATTGCAATAATAATAATAATATATAATTTTCTCATAAGTGAAAAAGGGAGGTAACTTATGGAAAGAAAATTATTTTTAAAAAGGCAGTTCAGTTGTGTTTTATTTTTTGTGTTTATGTTATTGTTTTGTAATAGTATGTGCATTACGGAAGTAAAAGCAGCGAATTATGTAGAAGGTGGTGTTGATATTTTAATTGATGGGGATCTTGGGATATTTTATACATATAGATCTTCTAGATCTTCTGAAAAAACAATCACTGACGCATCTCATATGAATCAATACTGTGATGGAATAAATATTAGAGATTGGAATATTAGTGTTTCAAGTCTAATGAATATTGGATATCAAACATTAGTTGTAATTTTTCAGTTAGATATAAAGGAAGTTAATGATGGTTACCAAGAATTATTTCTTTATGATGGGTGGTCAACTTCAGCTTTACAACTAGTTGCCCCTTATTTAAATTTTGAACATGGTCCTGGATATCAAGACACAAATTATGCTAGATATGAGTTCTATGCTGAGATCCCATTGTCAAACATAATTGATGACTTAATTTATATTAGATATGGTGCACATGGTAACTGGGGCGATGATTGGAAAAATAAGGATTTATCTGTACAGTTATGCGTTTCAACAGAAACTAGAGTATATACTGGTTTATGTTGGATTACTAATGGTGTTTAAAAAATTTGAAGTTAAGGATCTCATTGTATGATGAGATTTTTAATTAATATTAGATATATAATTTATATAAATAGTGACATTTTTCTATCAATGTAATATAATAATGGCTAAAGAAGAGGTAAAACAAATGATTGTATTAAAAAAGTTGAATAAAGTTTATGGAGAAGATGAAAGTGCAACTGTGGCTTTAAAGGATGTTGATTTAGTAATTGAAAAAGGTAAGTTTACTGCAATAGTTGGAAAATCAGGTAGTGGTAAAACTACTCTTATGAATATGGTAGGGGCGTTAGACAAACCAACTTCTGGTAGTCTAACAATTGATGAAGTTGAAATTACTAATTTAACAGAAGATCTTCTTGCAAGTTACAGAAACAAAACCATTGGTTTTGTTTTTCAGTCTTTTTATTTAGAACCAACTTTCACAGTTTTAGAAAATGTGGCTATGCCTTTAACAATTGCTGGAGTTGATAGGATTGAAAGAGAAACTAAAGCTAAAGAGATATTAATTAAACTTGGGTTAGAAGATAAGATTTATAAAAAAGCATCTGATTTATCAAGTG